>CALAED010000554.1 GCA_937891035.1 uncultured Thermomonosporaceae bacterium
GTCGCGGGGCCGTTCGAGGATCTGCGCCAGGCTCACCTCGGGCACCGGCTCGTCAACGACGAGCAAGATCGCCTCGATGCTGGCCCGCAGGCTGGGCAGGTCCTGCTCGGCCGCCTCGTCCGGCGCGGGCTCGCCAGGCGCGGGCTCGGTCGGCTCGGGCGCGTCACCGGCCGGTCGTTCGGTCACTCTCGCCGTCCCCTCGCCTCTCGTCTCCCTCGTCGTGCCTCTTGTCTTGCTCGCCGCGCCTCTCGTCCGCTTTTCGCTCGTGAGCGCCTTCGTAGTCGTCGCCGACCTCGATGTCGCCCTCGTCGCTGCCCGTCCAGGTGATGTGCAGCTCGCCGAGCGGCTCGATCTGATCGAACGAGACCGCCTGCTCGCGGTAGAGCTCCAGGAGGGCCAGGAACCGGGCGACGATCTCGTACAACCCGTCGCAGTCCCGGGTGAGGGCGCGGAAGGTGGCGCGGCGCACCCGGCGCAGCCGGCCCACCAGGATGATCGCCTGCTCGCGGACGCTCGCCTTCGGCTGGTAGATGTGCTCGATCGACACGGTCGGCGGCGCCTTGGGGGTCAGCGCCTTGGCCGCCAGCCGGGCGAACTCGGCGGGGCCGAGCCCGAGGAGCACCTCGGGCAGCAGGTCGGCGAACCGCGGCTCCATCGGCACGGTGCGCGGGAAGCGGCGCGCCTCTTCGGCCATCCGGCCGGAAAAGACCCGCGCGACCTGCTTGTAGGCGCGGTATTGGAGGAGCCGGGCGAAGAGCAGGTCGCGGGCCTCGAGCAGCGCCAGGTCCTCTTCGTCGTCGACCTCGCCGGCCGGCAGCAGGCGCGCCGCCTTGAGGTCGAGCAGGGTGGCGGCGACCAGCAGGAAGTGGCTGGCCTGGTCGAGGTCCCATTCGCTGCCATGGGAGCGGGTGTAGGCGATGAACTCGTCGGTGATCTTGTGCAGCGACACCTCGGTGATGTCGAGCTTGTGCTTGGCGATGAGCGCGAGCAACAGATCGAACGGGCCCTCGAAGTTATCGAGGTGCACCTGGAAGCCACGGGGTTTGTCGGCGTCGCCCGGCGGCGCGCCGACCCGTCTGGGATCGCGGTCCCCCTTCGCGCCCGCGGCAGGTTTGCTCACCTCATCCACGGTAGTGGAGGTCACCCGCGCACGCGCCGACGGCTAGGAGGACGACTAGGAGTACGCACGGGCTCGGCTCAGTGCCGGAGGCGGCGGGTCAGGCCCCGGCCGCGCCCCAACGCCACAGGACCTCCTTGGCCAGCTCGCGGTAGGCGTTGGCGCCCATCGACGTCGGGTCGAACGTCGTGATCGGCTCCCCCACGACGGTGGCGTCGGGGAACCGGACGGTGCGGTTGATCACCGTGTGGAAGACCTTGTCGCCGAAGGCCTCCACGATGCGGCTCAGGACCTCGCGGGTGTGCAGCGTGCGCGAGTCGTACATGGTGCCGAGGAAGCCGTCGATCTCCAGGCCGGGGTTGATGCGGCCCTGCACCTTGTCGATGGTCTCCATCAGCAGCGCCACACCGCGCATGGCGAAGTACTCGCACTCAAGCGGCACCAGCACGCCTTGGCTGGCGGCGAGCGCGTTGATCGTGAGCAGCCCGAGCGACGGCTGGCAGTCGATCATGATGTAGTCGTAGTGCGGTATCGCGGGCTTGAGCACTTGGCCGAGGATGTACTCGCGGCCGACCTCGTGCACGAGCTGGACCTCGGCGCCGGACAGATCGATGTTGCTCGGCAGCAGGTCCATGCCTTCGGTATTGGTCTTGAGCACGACCTCGTCGAAGTCCACGTTGCGCTCGAGCAACAAGTTGTGGATCGTCAGCTCGAGCTGGCGCGGGTCGCCCTTGCCCAGCCCGACCGACAGGGCGCCTTGGGGGTCGAAGTCGACGAGCAGCACCCGGCGGCCCTGCTCGGCCAGCGCGGCCCCCAGATTGATCGTCGTCGTGGTCTTGCCGACCCCGCCCTTTTGATTGCACACCGAGACCACGCGCGCGGGACCGTGCGCGGACAGCGGCTCCGGCTCGGGGAACGACGGGATCGGTCGTTGCGTCGGGCCCATCGGCGACGCGTCACGTGGGTCGGTCGCGATCCGGGCGTTGAGCCGATCGGACGCGCCCGCCTGCTGCTGTGCTGTTCTCTGCTGCGTGCTGGTGTCAGTCAACAGCTTTCGAACCTCCCCGGCCGGCGGTGTCCTACCGGCCCCGAGTGGGGCCACCACCCCCGACCTGATGCCGTCAAGATGGGGACTTTAGGTGCTGCCAACCCGCACAGCAAGGAGAAACACCGTGTTTGGTCCATTCGCATCAGCCGAGGCGGCGGGGGCTCAGCCGAGCGCCCGGGGATGGGCGGCGGCGTAGACCTCGCGCAGCCGGTCGACGGTGACGAGGGTGTAGACCTGGGTGGTCGTCACAGAGGCGTGGCCGAGCAGTTCTTGGACGACGCGGACGTCGGCGCCGCCGTCGAGCAGGTGGGTGGCGAAGGAGTGCCGGAGGGTGTGCGGGGAGACGTCGGCGAGCCCGGCCCGTTCGGCGGCGGCCCGCAGCGTGGCCCAGGCGCTTTGCCGCGACAGCCGCCCGCCCCTGGCGTTGAGGAACAACGCGGGCGTGCCGACCCGGTTCAGCTGCGGGCGGGCCCGGACCAGGTAGGCGTCCACCGCGTCCCTGGCGTACCGGCCCATCGGCACGATCCGGTCCTTGCCGCCCTTGCCGTGCAGCCGCACCACGCCGCCGGCCGGGTCGCGCCGGTCGAGGTCGTCGACGTCGAGCCCGACCGCCTCCGAGATGCGCGCGCCGCACCCGTACAGCAGCTCGAGCAGGGCGCGGTCGCGCAGCCCGCGCGCGGAGTCGGCCGATCCCGCGCAGGCCAGCAGCCGCTCCACCTCGCCGATCGTGATCGCCTTGGGCAGCCGGCGCGGCGGCGTCGGCGGCCGCACGTCGCGGGCCGGGTCGGCGTCGGCCAGGCCCTCGCGCACCACGAAGCGGTGCAGCCCGCGCACCGCCACGACCGCCCGGGCGGCCGAACCGGCCGACAGCGGCGGGTGTTCGTCGTCGCCTTCGCGCAGCGCGGCCAGAAAGGACCGTACGTCGTCCTCGCCCACCTGGTCGATGGCGGTCCGGCCACGCCCGGCCAGCGCGGCCATGTAGCGGCGCAGATCCCGGCGGTAGGAACTCAGCGTGTTGGCCGCCAGCCCGCGCTCGACGGCGAGGTGCCCCAGATAGGAGCGCACGGCGGACTCCAGCGCGGGCGGCACCGCCACGTCGCTCTGGAGCACTGGCTGGTTCAGCTCGAGACCCTTCTCTCCCCGTCCCCTGGATCGCCTTCGCGCGGCGCGGCCGCGGCCTGGGGTGACCCCGACCATCATGCCCGCTCCGCCACGGCGCGCGGGGCGTGATCGCCTACTACCTAGCCCTCGGGGGCATCGGGGGCGCGAAGGCCGCGAAATCCGTTGGCGCGGGCGGCGTGGGCGGCGAGGATGCCCATCGCCGCCGTGGGGTTGTGGATGTCGCCGGACAGCACCTTGGCGACCGCCTCGTCCAGCGGGACCCAGGCGATGGGCATGTCCGTCTCCTCGTGGATCCGCCGGAAACCGGCCGGCGCCGGCGCCTCGGCCAGGTCGCGCGCGAGGAAGATGCGCATGCGCTCGTCGGACATCCCGGGAGAGGTGAAGCTGTCCACCAGCACGTGCCAGGTGTCGGCCCGATAGCCCGCCTCCTCGACGAGCTCGCGGCGCGCGGTCACGTGCAGCGGTTCGCCCGCGACGTCGCGCAGCCCCGCCGGCGCCTCCCACAACAGGTGGCCGGCCGGATGCCGGTACTGCCGGATGAGCAGCACCCGCTGCGCGGCGTCGAGCGCGAGCACGCCGACCGCGCCCGGGTGGGCGACGACCTCGCGCTCGGCCACCTCCGAGTCCGCGCCGTTCGGCATCACCACCTGGTCGACGCGCACCCCGATGACGCGGCCGCGGAAGCACTCGCGGCTGCCCACGATCGGCCACCGCTCCGGCATGTCTCGGATGATCACGAGGCGGGGACGGCGTCGGCGCCGCCGCGGATCATCTCGGCGTACGCCAGGGCGGCCGCGACCAGCCCGGCGTAGAGCGGATGGGGGTTGGTCGGACGGGACCGGAACTCAGGATGCGACTGGGTCGCGACGTAAAACGGGTGGACGTCGCGGGGCAGCTCGATGTACTCCACGAGCCTGCCGTCCGGCGACAGGCCGCTGAAGCTCAGGCCGGCCGCCTCAAGGCGGTCGCGGTAGGCGTTGTTGACCTCATAGCGGTGCCGGTGTCGTTCTTGAACCTTGGCCGCGCCGTAAAGCTCCCGGACGATCGACCCCTCGGCCAGCTCGGCCGGGTACAGGCCGAGGCGCATGGTGCCGCCCATGTCGCGCTCGCCGGCCACGACGTCGACCTGATCGGCCATGGTGGCGATCACCGGGTCGACCCTGCCCGCCACCCCATCAGAACCCGCCGCATCCTCATCGAATTCGGCGCTGTTGGCCCCCTCGATGCCGGCCTGCCGGCGGGCCACGTCGATGACCATGCACTGCAGGCCGAGGCAAATGCCGAGGATCGGGATGCGGTGTTCGCGGGCGTGCCGGGCGGCGCCGATCTTGCCTTCGATGCCGCGCACGCCGAACCCGCCGGGGATCAGCACCCCGTCGACCCCGTCGAGTTCGCGCGCCGCGCCCTCGGGCGACTTGCAGTCGTCGCTGGTCACCCATCGGATGTTGACGCGGGCGTCGGCCGCGAACCCGCCGTGCCGCAGCGCCTCGGTCACCGACAGGTACGCGTCGGGCAGGTCGATGTACTTGCCGACCAGCGCGATGGTGACCTCGCGGGCCGGGCGGTGCACCCGGCGCAGCAGCTCGTCCCAATCGCCCCAGTCGACGTCGCGGAAGGGCAGCCCGAGCCGGCGCACGACGTAGGCGTCCAGGCCTTCGGTGTGCAACACCTTGGGGATGTCGTAGATGCTCGTCGCGTCGACCGCGGACACCACGGCCTCCTGGTCGACGTCGCACATCAGGCTGATCTTGTGCTTGAGGCCCTGGGTGATCGGCCGGTCGGAGCGGCACACGATCGCGTCCGGCTGGATGCCGATGCTGCGCAGCGCCGCGACCGAGTGCTGGGTCGGCTTGGTCTTCAGCTCGCCTGACGGCCCGATGTAGGGCAGCAGCGACACGTGCAGGAACAAGCAGTTGTCCCGCCCGATCTCGTGCCGGATCTGGCGCACCGCCTCGAGGAAGGGCAGCGACTCGATGTCGCCGACGGTGCCGCCGACCTCGGTGATGACCACGTCGACGCCCGGCCGGGCCATGCCCCGGATCCGGTCTTTGATCTCGTTGGTGATGTGGGGGATGACTTGGACCGTGTCGCCGAGGTAGGCGCCACGACGCTCCTTGGCGATCACGCCGGAGTAGATCTGGCCGGTGGTGACGTTGGCGGAACCGTGCAGCTCGATGTCGAGAAACCGTTCGTAATGGCCGATGTCGAGATCGGTCTCCGCGCCGTCGTCGGTCACGAAGACCTCGCCGTGCTGGAACGGGTTCATCGTGCCGGGATCGACGTTGAGGTAGGGGTCGAGCTTTTGCATGGTGACCTGGAGCCCGCGCAGCTTGAGGAGCTTGCCCAGGCTGGACGCCGTCAGACCCTTGCCGAGGCTGGAGGCGACGCCGCCGGTGACGAAGAGATGCTTGGTGGTCCGGGACCTACCGTTTGCTGCCGATGGCAAGAAAGACGCTCCCGTGGTCGATATGGGGCGGCCGCCGCAGGGTGCGGGGCAAACCGCCGATAATCCACGGGCCACCAGGATAACAGCCGGCCCGGCCGCCCCGTGGCGCGGCGCGCCCGAGATGACCTGTGAAGTCGCGGATTACGACCACTCTCTGGAGTCGCGCATCACCGGAAGGTGCTTGTTGCCGTTGACGCCGGCCGACGGCATGATCACGCGCAGCTGCTGCTGGAGCTCATCGATCAAAGCCCGTGCCTGATCGGAGGCCGCGCGCGCCTGGTCGCGTTCCTTCGACAGGGCGGCGAGCTGATCGCGCTGCTGGGTGACGGCCTCGGCGAGCTGGTCCACCCACTGTTCGCGTTCGCTCAGCCTGGCCGCGAGGGAGTCGCGCTCCTCGGTGAGCTGGCGCATCGCGCTGACGGCCGAATCACGCTCCCTGGCCGCCTTGGCCGCCTCGGCCTCCGCGTGCTGGCGCGCCCGCTCGGCCGCCTCCCTGGCGCCGTCGCTTTGGCTGACGGCCTGCTGAAGCCGCTGTCGCTCTCCTTCCACTTCCTGAACGCGCCGCCGGGCGTCTTCGATCTCCTTGCCCGCGGTCGCGGCGGTGTGCTGCAGGTTCTGCGTGACCATCTCCAGGTCGGCGATCTTGGCTCGTAGACCGGCGATCTCGCCCCGGGAGGCTTCGAGCGACCTGGACAGCTCGGTGGCGCCCTCCGCGATGCGGTCGCGTTCGGCCTCGGCGCTGCGGCGGGCGGCGAAGGCGTCCTCGGCGGCCCGCATGCCCTCTTCCCGTTCGGACATCGCCTGCCGGACGGTCATCTCGGCCTGCTCGACCCGGCGGTCGGCCTGCTCGGCGCGCTGCTCGGCCTCGGCGGCCCGCCGCTCGGCCTGCTCGATCTGGGCGCGCGCCCGTTCGGCCTCGTTCCAGGCGGCGGCCGCGTTGCGCTGCACCGCCTCGCGCTCGGCGGTCTGCTGGCCGAGCGCGGCGTGTGCCTCGGCGAGGGCGCGTTCGGACTTTTCGGCTTGGGCCCGCGCCCGTTCCAGTTCGTTCCAGGCGGCGGCGGCGTTGCGCTGCGCGGCCTCGCGCTCGGCCGTGTGCTGGCCGAGCGTGGCCTGCGCCTCGGCCAGCGATCGCTCAGCCTGCTCGGCCCGGGACCGGGCCCGCTCGAGCTCGTTCCAGGCGGCGGCGGCGTTGCGCTGCGCGGCCTCGCGCTCGGCTTCCAGTGCCGACAGCTGGGCGGTGGCCTGTTGCTGGACCTCCGCGATCCGGCGCTCACCGGCGGCGAAGGCGCTGCCGAGCAGGTCGGCCATCTGCTTAAGCCGGTCGACGATCTCCCACGGTTGTTCGACCGCCAGGGCCAGGCTCTTAGAATCAGTGACCTGAGGAAGCCACTGCTGACCCTGCGTCTCCACAGGGTACGAATCGCCTGATCCGTTCCGATCACTCACATAAGGAACTCTAAGGGCGCGGTGCGCTTCTGTCTGCTCATCGACGATTGCGCTCTGAGTCGCTGCCCCAGGCAGCGGGCCGATTCATGGACACTTTCCGGCAATTGGGACCAGTCAGGACCCGTACGGCCTGGCACCGAGCGCCGCCGACCCGATGCGACAATCCTCCGTTATGGAACTGCGCACCCTGTATCCACCGATCGAACCTTATGACTCCGGGCTCCTCGATGTCGGAGACGGCAACGAAGTCTACTGGGAGACGTGCGGTAATCCGCACGGAAAACCGGCGGTGATGGTGCACGGCGGACCCGGCGCCGGCTGCTCGGCCGGCCATCGCCGTCAGTTCGACCCGTCGGCCTATCGGATCGTGCTGTTCGACCAGCGGGGCTGCGGGCGCAGCAGGCCGCACGCCGGCGATCCCGCCGTCTCACTGGACGACAACACGACCTGGCATCTGGTGGCCGACATGGAGAGGCTGCGCGAGCACCTCGGCATCGAGCGCTGGTTGGTGTTCGGCGGCTCGTGGGGCAGCGCCCTGTCGCTGGCGTACGCGCAGCGCCATCCGGACCGGGTGACCGGGCTGATCGTGCGCGGGATCTTCACGCTCCGGCCGTTCGAACTCTACTGGTTCTATCAGGAGGGCGCGTCCCTGCTGTTCCCCGACCTGTGGGAGCGCTACCTGGCGCCCATCCCAGAAGGCGAACGCGACGACCTCATCGCCGCTTACCACAGCCGGCTCAACTCCTTCGACGCGGACGTACGGATCCCCGCGGCCATGGCGTGGGCGCAGTGGGAAGGGGCGACCATCACCCTGCGCCCCAATCCCGACAACGTCGACCGTTTCGCCCAGCCCGACATCGCGGTGGCGTTCGCGCGCATCGAAAACCATTACTTCGTCAATGAGGGCTTTTTCGCCGAGGAACAGCTCCTCCGCAGCATCGACGCCATCAGGCACATCCCAGGCGTGATCGTGCAGGGCCGCTATGACGTCTGCACTCCAGTCGCGACCGCGTGGGACCTGCACAAGGCCTGGCCAGAGGCCGACTTCCACATCGTCGACGACGCCGGCCACGCCTACGACGAACCCGGCATCCTGCACCATCTCATCGAGGCCACGGACCGCTTCGCCGCCCGCTGACCTCGCTGACCCGGCCGCCAAGCGGTCGTGATCACGTTGCGCCGCCGGTCGCGGCCGGCGGGAAGTCGCCGGCGCGGCCGAGGAGCGCCTCTGGCCGCCTGCCGAGCCGCTCGCCGAGCCAGCCTGCCGCCTCGGAGATGGCGGCCATCGACACATCGGTCTCGGCGCCGCTGCGCCGCAGGCCGTAGATCAGATCCTCGGTCGCGATGTTGCCGGTCGCGGCCGGGGCGAACGGGCAGCCCCCGAAGCCGCCGAGGCTCGCGTCGAGCACCTCGACGCCCTCATCCACGGCGGTCAGCGCGTTGGCGTAGCCGGTGTTGCGGGTGTTGTGGAAATGAAAGCGCAGCGGGACGCCGGGGGCGACCTCGCGTACCCGCCGGGTGAGGTCCCTGACCTGGGCCGGCACGCCGACGCCGATGGTGTCGCCGATCGCGATCTCGTCGGCGCCGGCCTCGTGGGCGCGCCGGGCGACCCACTCGACGCGCTCCGGCGGGGTCTCGCCCTCGAAGGGGCAGCCGAAGGCGACCGAGATCGTCACGCTCTTGCGCACGCCCCTGGCGGCGGCGCCGGCGATGTCGTCCCAGGCGTCGAGCATCTCGGCGGTCGAACAGCCCTGATTTCGGGTGCAGAAGGCAT
>CALAED010000555.1 GCA_937891035.1 uncultured Thermomonosporaceae bacterium
ACCGAGCCCTCGTCGACGCGATCGCGGCGGGCTACGGCGCCGCCGCCGCCGAAACCGCGCGGCAGCACAGCGACCGGACGAAGTCCGCCTACCACGAGCGCGTCACCGACGTCCGGCCGGGAGCGTAATGAACGTCCCGCTGCCGGCCGGCCCCCCATGTGACCCGCCGACCCCTGTCACCCGCCGGAGCAGGTGAGTCCACCGGGCCAGGTGAGCCGCCTGGGCCGACCGGCCGGGCCGGAGCCATGCGTGGCGTGCCGGTGCGCGGTGCGCGCCGCGTTCCCGGGCAACGGCGACACCGGTTAACGGTCATCTCGTCCTCCCACTGGGCCGGCCCGACCACGACCGCGGCCTGCCGGGTATCGGATCAACCCGATCGTTTGCGGGCCCGTCCACGCCTCCTTTCGAGCGCGTCCACGCGCTCCGCGTACCGTTCGATCAGCAGCGCCGCCACCGGGTTGTGTGCGCGCACCCGCAGCCACCACAGGGGACCCAGCTGGTCGTGCAGGAATACCCAGCCGATGGCGAACCCAAGGCTGAGCAGCGCCTGATAGGCGAGGAAGCCGGCGACACCGCCCGACAGCGCGATGGAGTTACCGGCGACAACATCGGCCAGCACCTCGTTGAGGAGCCGAGCCAGCGGGAAGAGCGGCAGCCAGAAGGCGACGGCGGGGGCGATGGTGCCGACCCCCATCCGCCCGGCGACGAGCAACACGTCGTACAGCGCCCCGAACACGGCCAGTGGGATACCCAAGATCAACGTGGCGACGAGGGCCGTACCAACGGACCCGCCGCCGGCCACGCTGAGCAAACCGATGAGCATCCCGGCTCCCAGACCGATCACCAGCCCGGGGAATACGACCTCACCCGCGCGTCGTGCCTGAGCCGCATCCACCGCCGGTCACCCCACGACCACGCCGAACCTGGCGATGCTGAAGATCAGCATGCCGAGATAGAACACCGCGCCGAGAGCGATGGCCGTATTGCTCAGCAGGCCGGGCCGGATCGGTTTGGGCAGCATGCGGTTGTTCACCAGCAACAACACCACGCAGTACGCGCCCATCGCGAATGTGGACAGGAATGCCAGGGTGTCGAGTACGGCGGACGGACCGTCGGCCGGTCCGAAGTTCAAAATGATGATCCCGAAGATGATCACGGCCCAGAGGAAGGCCGCGTAGATGTGCGACATGCGGAACCGGCGCGCACCCGGGATGAAGAAGTACGTCATGTCGGACTGACCACGCGAGAAGGCGTCGAACAGACCGAGCGTGGCGTTCAGTCCGATCAGGGCGATGAATCCCAGGAACAACGTCCCGACGACCGCCCCGGCAGAGCTCGACAGCGTATTGGAGATCGCCTGCAGGGCGGCGCTCTGGTCGTCGTCTGCCTGCAGCAACAGCTGGCTGACCTGGGCGTTGTCCCGCGCCGCAGCCGAGGCGATGACCGTGAAGGCGATCGTCACCAGCATCGTGACGCCCCAGAAGAGCAGGAGCGCGTCAAAGGTGATCCAGGTCCGCCACCCCTTCCACTTCCGCATCTCTTCCGGGTCATCGGTGTCGAACATGAAACCGCGCGAGGGTACGGTCTCCTCCTCCGTGGCGTGCGTGAGCCCGCGTACGCGCGGGATGTGCGCGCCCATGCCGGCGCCGCTGTCGCGCAGGTGCAGGGTGTACCACATCTGTTGCATTCCGGACGGGCCGGCGAAGGCACAGGCGCCGACCACCGTCGGGAACCAGGCCGCGGTCATCATCGAGTCGGGGAAGTAGCCGAAGTGGAACATCCCGGTGATGGCGGAGGACAGATCGCCCCAGCTGCCGACGACGGCCGCGACCACCGAGGTGCCGAGGACCAGCACGCCGATGAGGAGGCCAAGCAATTTCTCGAGCACGCTGTAGATGACCTTGGCCATGCTGATGACCACGCCGACCAGCAGCAGGCCGATGGTGGCGGTGATGTTCCACGGGATCCCGGTGATCTCTTCGAAGGCGCCGGCTCCGGCGGAGACATGGCCGGGCCAGATATAGACCGCCATGGCGGTGACGAAGAAGAGCCACATCAGCGGCTTGAACACGCGAGCGGCGCCGAAGAAGATGCTCTCCCCCGTGGCCATGGCGTACCTGGCCATCTCCAGCAGGACGAAGGCCTGCAGGGTGACGCCGACTAGGAAGAGCCAGCGGATCTCCGGGCCGAAGACGAGGACGAGCCGCGGCCACTGATACGACTCGCCGATGCCGACGCCGAGTGCGAGCAGGAAGACGGTAGGGCCGAGGATGTGTACCGATGGAGGCGCCTTCGGCAGCTTCTTGATCGGCATGGGTTCCAGGCGACCCGCCCGCCAGGGCGGTTTCTCCTCGGGCGGCGCGGGTGCGGGCGGCGCCGGTGGCGGTTCTTCGACAGAAGAGGTGAGGCCGGCCTGGTCGGGTGGCGGTACCGGCGGTGTGGCGGCGTCCGGCCGGTCGGACCTGAAGTTCGCAGGGTCCATTGTGCAGCTCCTTTGCCTATGCCCCCGATCTGCGGTTATTGGGCGCGAGCTTCTCCTCTCAGGTGCGTGATCAAGATGCGTTGTTCGGTTGCGTTGTCGGGTGAGTGTTTTGGGCCCGTTGTCTTCTCGGCGGCGGGTTCCTTTTCGCGGTGCCGTTTTCGCGACCGGCGCGCGGCGGGCGGGAGCCGTTGTGCGCGTTTCCGGTCCGGCGGTGCGGTCCGGCGGTGCGGTCCGGCGGTGCGGTCGGCGTTTCGCTTAGGGCAGCCGGACGACGCTGACCGGATCGGGGGTGGCCGGGTTTTGGGCGTTGTCAATCACCTCGATCTCCCCCCGGTTCGAGAGAATGTGAAAGGAACCGTCCGCGTTGTAGGCGCGCACGACCACCACCGTGCCGTCCCCGTGCGTGTAGCGCTCTTCTGTGAAGGCCGGCGTCGCGTTCTTTTCGGCGGCGACCGCCGGCTCATCGCGCCAGACGAACCGATAGGGGGCGAGTGGCAGGCGCAACTCGTACGGAAAGTGCTCCACCGCGCCCTCCTTCGTTCGCCGTGGGCTATACACCCAATGCGCGAAACAGTTTTTGCCGGGCCGGCCCATCTTCCGCGGCGGCAATGAGTTCGTCCAGACCCCAACCCGCTTCGTCCAGCAACTCGCGCGCCCGGTCGAAGAGCGGGGAGCGGTCGGCGGGCGGCACCTTCTCGATGACCAGATGCCGCACCACCTGCACGACCGCCGCTTTCATCGCCGCCGGGTCGGACGACCCCGGCGCGCTGACCATCAACGGAATTATCTTGGCGCCGGGCCGTACGACGGGCTCTCCGTTCAGCTCGCCGTGACCGCCGTCGCGATCGTCACTCATGACGGGCTCCCAGCTCCGCTCGGATGCGCTCATACTCTCCCGGGCGGCTGACGTCGAGCACCCGATCGAGGGCAAAGCGCCGCCCGCCGGACGAGCCGTCGGCCAGCCGCAGCGGCTCGACCTCGACCCACACCTCGAAGCGGGGATCGGCCGCGCGCGGGCCGATCGACAGCACCGCCCGCAGCACCGCCGCCCGGTCGGGCAGGTAGCGCTGCTGGCGGCCGGCGTCGAAGCGCAGCTGGTAACTCATCACGGGCTCTCAGCGACTCGTCATGGGCTCACGCGCCGATGCCCCGGTTCAGGGGCATGGAGTATTCGGTCTCCCTGAGCTTGCGGTGCCGCTCCGGGTCTTCCAGCTCGCGCAGCTCGCGCGGCACCTCCATGCCGATGTCCTCCCAGTTCTGGTTGGCCGCGCGCTGCGTGGTCGCCACGTGTTCGGGCAGCATGTGGCCGAACCGGCCCTGCATCGCCAGGTAGTCGGTCACCGGGCGCTGGATCGGCGGGTGGAAGTAGGAGTACTCGCGCGTCTCCGGGTCGTACTCCCACACCGGGAACAGGCCGGCCTCGACGACCCGCCTGCTGATCTCCACGGTCATCGATGTCTGGTAGACCCAGCCCTTCTGGCACGGCGTGTAGCAGTGCAGGAACCCGGCCCCCCGGTGATTGAGGCCCTTGCGGGTCTTGTTCATCAGGTCGACCGGGTAGCCCACCGTCGTCGTCGCCACGTACGCGTGCGGGTGCCCCTCGGCCATCATCTTGGCCAGGTGCTTGGGCGGCAGGCTTTTGCCCTCCGGGATCGCCTTGCCGAACGGCGTGAACGTCGTCATGCCCGCGTACGGCGTCGTCGGCGAGGTCTGGATGCCGGTGTTGGCGTAGCACTCGTTGTCATAGCAGATGAACAGCGCGTCGTGGTTGCGGTACAGCGCTCCGGAGATCGAGCCGAGCCCGATGTCGGACGCGCTGCCGTCGCCGGCCATCGTGATGATGTTCGGGAACTCGCCCTTGTAGCGCCCCTTGCGGATCATCGCCTCGTACGCGGCGGCCATGCCGGAGGCGAACGAACCGCCGCTCGCGATCGGAGTGTGCGCCCACGGGACGGTGTACGGCGTGCACAGGTAGGTGGAGTTGGCGACGTACATGCAGCCGGTCGGCCCGGCCATGATCGTGTTCTCCCCCGCCGCCTTGAGCGTCCACCGGTACTCGATGGCCGGGCCGCAACCGGCGCAGGTGCGGTGCCCGGCCTGGTACGGATCCTCCTCCGGCATGTCGGGAAGGTAGTGCAGGTCCCGGCCGACCTCGTCGGGAACCGCGGCGCCCCGGCCTTGCTCCTCGAACAGCGGTAGCTGCTGCCTGATGACCTCTGTCATGTCTGCCTCAGTCCTCGAAATTGACCCAGTGCGTCGCCTTCTCGACCCGGCCGGCCTCGACGGCCTGGACGAGCTTGCCCGCCATCCAGTCGAACTCGGCCATCGGCACGGTCTCGCCGCCAAGCCCGGCCATGAAGGAGGTGACGAGCGGCCGGTTGTGGGGCGTGTGGTACATCGCGGTCGTCACGTCCAGGGAGAGGATCCCGCCATAGCTCGCGCCGCCCAGGCCCAGGTTGGTCTCGACGACGCCGAT
>CALAED010000556.1 GCA_937891035.1 uncultured Thermomonosporaceae bacterium
ATCCGCCCGCGGAGACGGAGATCGGCATCTTCGCGGACTTCGCGCCGGCACTCGGCGAGGCGTTCGCGGCGGCCGCAGCGGGCGGCCGGAAGCTGTACGGCTTCGCCCACCACGAGATGGACTCGACGTTCATCGGGTCCTCCGCCGGGCTCCGGCTGCGGCACGACCAGCCCACCGGGAAGGTCGAGATCAACGCCAAGACCGGAGACCTGTCCAGCTCGGCGTGGGCCGGGATGAGCACCCGGGACTTCCGTGACGTGAACGTGGCCGGCCTGACCGACGACCTGTTCCGCCGGCTGGACTGGGGCCGGCGGCGGGTCGATCTGCCCGCCGGCCGGTACGAGACGCTCCTGCCGCCGACCGCCGTCGCCGACCTGATGACCTACATGTACTGGACGGCGGGCGCCCGCGACGCACACGACGGCCATACCGTGTTCAGCCGGCCCGGCGGCGGCACAAAGGTGGGCGAGGAGCTGACCCGGCTGCCGGTCCGGCTGTACAGCGATCCCAACGCCGCGGGGCTGGAGTGTGCGCCGTTCGTGATTGCGCACGCCTCAGGGCGCACATCCTCGGTCTTCGACAACGGGCTCGGGCTCGCCTCCACCGACTGGATCGCGGACGGCCGCCTCGCGGCGCTGATGCAGACCCGGCAGTCGGCCGGGCTCACCGGGCTGCCCGTGACCCCGGGGATCGACAACCTGCTCATGGCGGGCGGCGAGTCCGCGACCGCACCGGCGCTCGAGGAGATGGTCGCGCGCACCGAGCGCGGGCTGCTGCTGACCTGCCTGTGGTACATCCGGGAAGTCGACCCGCAGTCACTCCTGCTGACCGGGCTTACCCGCGACGGCGTCTATCTCGTGGAGAACGGCGAAGTCAGCGCCGAAGTGAACAACTTCCGCTTCAACGAGAGCCCAGTGGGCCTTCTGGCCCGGCTGGCCGAAGTCGGCAAGCCGCAGCGGACACTCAGCCGCGAATGGTCGGACTGGTTCACGCGGACCGCCATGCCGCCGCTGCGCGTGCCCGACTTCAATATGTCCACGGTCAGCCAGGCGTCCTGACTACTCTTTTGACGGGGCGTGTAAGGGGCATTAGCTGTCTTCTAGGCGGAAGCCAAGCTTTAGCCCGACCTGGAAGTGGCCGACTTCGCCGTCGACGATCTGACCCCGCACCTCGGTGATTTCGAACCAGTCCAGATGCCTGAGGGTTTGCGCGGCCCGCTTGATGCCGTTGCGTACGGCCATGTCGATGCTCTCCGGCGAGGTCCCGACGATCTCTGTGACGCGGTATGTCCGGTCCGTCATGGCTCCTTCTCCAGTTCTAAAGGCAATCAGCGTAACGTGGGGGGCGTGAGGGTTATCTCGCGAGGTCACCGACGGGACACCGTCTACACGGTCACCGACGCGCACCGGCCGATGTCCGAGGACATCAACTACCGGCAGCGCAGATACCTGATCTCCATGGGCATCCGTACGATGTGCCTGCTGGCGGCTCACGACGCGACGGCAACCGGCACACAAGTCGGGCCCGCTCCGGAAAGGACAAGCCGCAAGGAGATTTCCGGACACTCCCGAGAGATCGGCTCGTGACTTTCTCTTGACTAACCTACGGGGGTTTCGGTGTACGATTTATACCGGCGCTCTGGTCCCCCGTCGGAGCGCCCGTGCCGGTGTTCCGGGCCCCCGTCGGAACACCGATGATGCGGCGCCGGGTGGATTGCCCCCGTATCCACCCGGCGTCGCCTTCTCTTTGGGGGCCCTTCTTCCCGCCGCCTCCCCGTCGCTCGCCGGTGGGTTCAGCCCGCTCGGCCGGCCCCCTGCACGCGCCGGTACAGCTCCTCGGCGACCTCCTCAAGCCAGCGGGTCTCCCCCAGCGAGACCGCCACATGGACGAGCATCGTGTCATCCGCCGCGCCGTGCCAGTGCTCCTCACCAGGGGGAACATAGACGACGTCGCCCGCGGTGAGCGGCGCCGCCGCCCCGTCGCGGGTGTGCGCGAAGCCGCGTCCGTGGGTCACGATCAGGATCTGTCCGTCGCCGTGGCTGTGCCAGAACGTACGCGCTCCCGGGGTGAAGCAGACCGTGTTGACGGTGCGCGGCGGGTGCCGTTCGGCCAGCACGGGATCGGCCCAGACGGCTCCGGTGAACGTGTCGGTGCGGTGCTGCGTCGCCGCGCCGGGCAGCCGGCCGCGGTGGATTTTCATGGCAGACCTCCTGTCCTTTCCGTTAGACGTTCGTCTTTTTTTCCGGGCCGCGCTCAGCCGAGCCCGGGCGGCCGGGCCGCCGCGCGCCGTCCCATGCCATCGACGGTTCCACGATCGGCCGCCGCGCGGCACCATGGGCCGTGAGATTCCGGGCGCCGAAGCAACCGTTCCGGCGCACGTTCATGGTCGTCCGTGCCGGGCCCGGCCCGGCGCCGAGGGAACGAGGCGCGCAGGATGAAGCCCACGCTGGGGTTCGTCGGGTTGGGGAACATGGGCCTGCCCATGGTGCGCCGCCTCCTCGCGGCCGGCTACCCGATGATCGTGGCCGACGTCGACGCCGGCGCCAGGGCGCGCGCCGAGGAGGCGGGGGCCGCCGTCGCCGCCTCGGCGGCCGAGGTGACCGATCGCGCCGGCCCCGCCGTAGTGCGTGAGGTCGCCTTGGGCCACCGCGGCCTCGCCGCCGGCGCCGGGTTCGGCACCTGGGTCGAGCTGTCGACGACCGGAGCCGACACCGTCGACGAGATCGGCCGGGAGCTGGCGGCACGCGGCGTCGCGACCGTCGACTCGCCGGTCAGCGGCGGCGTTCGCGGAGCGGCCGCGGGCAGTCTGGCGGTGATGGCGGCCGGGGACCCGGCCTCCTTCGAGCGGGTAGAGCCCATCCTCGGCGTGCTGGGAAAGGTGTTCTACGTGGGTGCCCGGCCGGGTCTCGGGCAGACGATGAAGCTGGCGAACAACTACTTGTCGGCCACCGCGATCGCGGCCACGTCGGAGGCCGTGGTGTTCGGGCTCAAGGCCGGTCTCGACGCCGACGTGATGATCGACGTGTTCAACTCCGGGACGGCCCGCAACAGCGCGACCGCGGACAAGTTCCCCCGCTCCGTGCTCACCCGCGCCTTCGCGCACGGGTTCAGCACCGGGATGATGAACAAGGACCTGCGGCTGCTGTCGGAGCACGCCGCCCGGCTCGAGCTGCCGATGTGGGTCGCGGAGTCGGTGCGCCAGCTGTGGCTGTACGCGCTCGTCCGCGGCGGCCCGGAGGCGGACTTCACCTCGCTGGTCACCCATCTCGAAGACTGGGCCGGCGTGCGGGCCGAAGGACGCGACGCGCCCGGTCGGTGACGCGGGGCCCGTCCTCGCGTCCGCCCGGGGGCGCACTACCAGGGCCACCAGTGCCGGAACGACAGCTGCCGCCACCAGCAGCCGGGCAACAGCTCGGCCGCCGATCCGGCGCCGCCCCGCAGCCCGCCGCCAGGAGCGCCGCTGTACCCGCTGTCCGGGAGGACGCGGACGGCCGGGTCGGGGACCGGTTCGCCCAGCACAAGCACCAGATCGTCGGACAGCGCTCCGCTGGTGTGCTCGAAGACGAGGCCGAGCAGCTTGGCGAGCGCTTCGCTGAGCAGCACCTCGCTGAGGGCGGCGCGCACCCGATCGTCGAAGGTGAACATCTCGCCGGCCTGGTTGCGCGCCTCGAGCAGGCCGTCGGTGTAGAACAACAGCCGCTCGTCCGGGCGCAGCCGGGCCCGATGCAAGACCGGCTCGGGGTCCAGGCCGAGCGGCGGCGTCGAGGCGGGCGGGGTGAGCAGGTCGAGCCGGCGGCCGACCCGCAGCGGCGGATGGTGACCACAGTTGACCATGCGCACTTCGCCGGGGACGAACTCGGCGAGGATGAGCGTGACGAAGTCCTCGGGTCCGAGCCCGCAGCTGATCCTGTGGTCCAGTTCGCCGGCGAGCCGGACCAGATCCATGTCGGTGGTGGCGAGCTCACGGAAGTTCGACAGCGTGTCGGCGGCGAGCCGGACCCCTTCGAGGCCTTTGCCCTTGACGTCGCCGACGATCAGCCGGAGCCCGGACGGCGTCGGCACGGTGGCGTAGAAGTCCCCGCCGATCGGCCCGCCGTCGCTCGCTGACTGATAGTGGGCGGCGAAGGCCATGCCGCCGATGGCGGACGGGATCGGATGCAAGATCGCGCGGTGGGCCACCTCGGCGACCTGCGTCATCCGGGCGAGGGCGTGGCCGTCCACGGTCCTGGCCCGGGCGATCACGACCGCGATGACGCCGCCGCCGAGCACGAGGGTGGTGCGCATCACGTGGTCGGCGGTGCCCACCGTGCCGTCAGCGAGCCCGGCGCCGGGCGCCAGCGCGACGGCGAGGACCGCCACGACGGCGGTGTGCCGCGCGTCCATCACGACGGAGGCCAACAGCGGACCCAGGATCAACAACGTGGCGAGCGAGCAGTCGGGAAGCGCCGCATCTCCTACGGCGACGGCCGCTTCGAGCACAAGGGCCAGGGTGAGCCATCCTCGGCTGGAGCGCATCAGCCCTCCCGCATGCGATCAGATGTCGGCGTCCCCGTACGCCCCGCGTAGTCACTGTCTCACTTTACGTGACGGCGTGTCGCGGCTTCGCGCGAATCCGGTCCGGTCGCCACCGGGTCGTACGCGTCTCGGCGCGGGCCACGCGGCCCGGCGATCAGCCGGCGCGCATCGCCCGGATCGACTCCTTGAGCGAGCCCAGCGTCGCGAAGACCGCGGTCGGTTCGTAGCCGCAGTGCGCCATGCAGTTGGCGCAGCGCGGATCGCGGCCCCTGCCGTAGCCGCTCCAGTCGGTGTCGTCGAGGAGCTCCTGATAGGTCTTCGCGTAGCCGTCCGACATCAAGTAGCACGGCTTTTGCCAGCCGAGCAGCGAGTACGAGGGAATGGCCCACGCCGTGCACGGGAAGTCGACCTTGCCTTCGAGGAAGTCGAGGAACAGCGGCGAGT
>CALAED010000557.1 GCA_937891035.1 uncultured Thermomonosporaceae bacterium
CCGTACCGGCGCCTCGCCCGTACGCGCCACCCGCATCGGCACGATCCGCCGCACGAACCGCCCGTGCCCACGCAACGCCACCTCGGCCTCATCGCCCGCCGGCGATCGCAGCTCCGCGAGCAGTCCCGCCGGATCGTCGTCGGCCGGTGACAGGTCGACGCACTTCCAGCGCAGTCCCGGGTTCTCAAACGACAGGGCCCGGGCCAGCCCCCACAATCCGGCCGAGCCGGGCGCGCGGACCTCGTCGGGCTCGTGTACGGCCTGCGCCCCCGCGGTGACCACCGCCAGCTCCCTGATCGTGGTCGCTGCCGCGGTGGACAGCGCCTGCACCAGGGCAAGGGCCGCCTCGACGGGCTCGGAACCGATCGGATCCGCGCCGATACCGCGCAGCTCGACCACCGTGTACCGGGTGGCCGGCGTGGCCGGCAGGTCGGCGAGCAGCCGCCGGTAGTCCTCCGGGCGCTCGGGGTCGAAGGTGACCTCCCCGGGGGCGGACCAGGCGTAGTCACCACCGTGCCGCGCCACGACGCACGTTTCGCCGGCGGTCGCGAGCAGCCCGGCGAGGCGGTCGGCCAGGCCGGTCTCGTCGGCCATCAGCAGCCATCCGCGCTCTGCGGAGGGCGCCGCGGTGTCGGGCGGGCCGCCGGACGGACCGGCAGGCAGGCCGTCGGGCGAACCTACGGCCCGCCACACGGGTTCGTACAGCCACACCGGCTCGGCTCGTTCCGCGGGCGCCGGGGTCGCCCGGCGCAGCCGGATTCCACGTAGGTCCGCCAACACGACGCCGGTCTCGTCCAGAAGCTGCGCGTCGGCCTGGATCGACCCCGGCCGTTCGGTCAGCCTGCCGACCCGCACCTGCCGGGGCCCGCCGGCGGCGTCTGTCGTCAAGCGAATCTCGCCCACTCCGGTGAAGAGCCAGGCGGGGATCGGCTCATCCAGTCGGGGCAGCGCCGCGGCCGTGAGCTGGACGCAGGCGTCCATCACCGCCGCGGTGAGCGCCGACTCGCTCCCGGGAGCGGGGGTCACTCGGGCCGTCGCGGCCCCGTCCGCCCTACGGATGTCACGCAGCCGCCGGAACGCCGGCCCGTAGTCCAGCCCGTGGCCAGCCATCGCCTGGTAGAACTCGGCCGTTGACAGCTCGGCCAGCCGGTCCGGGACGGGCATGGCGGCCGGCGGCGGGTCGGTGGCGGCCGACACGCGCGCGGTGGCGTGTTCGGTCCAGTCACCGGAGGCATCCGCCGGCCGCGAATGCACCACCACACGCCCATCGCCGGACCAAGAGATCTGTACGAGGCGCCGTCCCGGCCGCAGCGTCAGCGCCCGATGGATGTCCAGGTTCTGGACCGTGATCGAGCCGCCAAGGCCATGCTCCCGGGCGGCGGCGACCGCCAGCTCCAGGTAGGCGGTCCCGGGCAGCACCGGCGCCCCGGCCACCCGATGGTCGGCGAGGTGAGGCGCCACGTCCAGGCCGAGCTCGCGTTCCCACACCACGGTGTTCCCGGCGGCCAGGTCGATACGGGCGCCCAACAGGCCAGTCCCCGGCGCCGTACGACCCGGAGCCGGACGCTCGATCCAGCACCGGCGGTGGTCCCATGGACGGGCGGGAACCGACACGACCTCCGGCGGCTCTGGCCACAGCCGCGCCCACCGGACGTCGCAGCCCAACTCATACAGCGCGCCCAGCGTACGCAGCAGCCCTTCCACGTCGTCGGCGCCCCGCTTCAACGGGGCCAACGCGGTCGTGCGCGCATTCTCGCGAATGGCGCTCAGCAGCGTCGGCTGCGGGCCCAGCTCCACGAACGCGTCGATGCCGTCCTCGGCCATGGCCACCACCGCGTCCGCGAACCGCACCGGCTCCCGCGCGTTGCGTTCCCAGTACGCGGCGTCCGGCACCAGGCCGTCGGCAGGGCCGCCGGTCACCGTGGAGTACCAGGGCACGTCCCCGTCGCGGGGGCTGATGACGGCCGCCTCGACGGCGGAGCGGACGTCGGCCCGCAGCAGCGGGCAGTGGAACGGGTAGCCTCCGGGCAGCCAGCTACCTGGCCGGCCGGACCGTTCGAGGTCGGCCCGCAGCTTGTCCAGGGCATCGGCGTCGCCGGACAACACCGTGCGGTGCGGCCCGTTCACCGCCGCGACGTACGCCCCGCCGGCGACCGCGATCTCCTCGGCCTCCGCCCGGCTCAGCGGCGTGGCCAGCATGCGCCCGGCACCTTCGCAGCCGGCCATCGCCCGGCCACGCAGGACCGCGATGCGCATGCCGTCGGCCAGGCTGAACCGGCCTGCTACCTGCGCCGCCGCGATCTCGCCCACGCTGTGCCCCACGGTCGCGGCAGGCTCGATCCCGTACGCGCGCAACAGCGCCGCCAGCGCGCTCTGCACGGCGAAGATGCCCGGCTGGGCGTTTTCGGTCTTGGCCAGCGGCGCCGCGTCGTCGGTGAGCAGCGCGGTGACCGGGCCGCCCGGCGCGGCGGCCGCCTCGTCGCACCGGCGCAGCACCGAGCCGAACAGCGGATCGGGGATCAGCCCGGCGGCCATCCGCGGGTATTGGGCGCCCTGTCCGGAGAAGACGAAGGCGACCCGCGGCGAGCGCACCGCCCTGCGGGACTGCCGCGCGCCGCCGTCGGCCAGCCACCGGCGCAGCCGACCCGCCATGTCCTCAGGGCGCCGCCCGACGACCGCGAGCCGATACGGGTGGTGGGCCCGGCGCACCGCCGCCGTGTACGCCGCGCCGGCCAGGTCGCCGGCCGCCCCGGACTCCAGTCTGTCCGCCCACCGGCCCGCGAGCTCGGCGAGCGCCGCCGGGCTGCGCGCCGACAGCGGAAGCACCACGAGGCCCGGCCCGGCCGGCTCCGCTTGTTTCGCGGGGAGGCCTTCGAGCACGACGTGCGCGTTGGTGCCGCCGAAGCCGAAACTGCTCACGCCCGCGTAGCGCGGCCCGTCGCCCGGCCACGGGCCGAGCCGGTCGGCCAGGCGAAGCCGGGTACCGGCCAGTGGCAGCTCCGGGTTGGGTTCGGTCAGGTGGACGGTCGGCGGCACCTCTCCGTGGTGCGCCGCCAACGCCGCCTTGAGCAGCCCGGCGAGCCCCGCCGCCGACTCCAGGTGCCCGATGTTGCTCTTCACCGAGCCGATCAGGCAGGGCGCCGCCGCCGCCACCCCGACGACCGCGCCCAGCGCGGTCACCTCCAGCGGATCGCCGAGCGGGGTGCCGGTGCCGTGGCACTCCACGTAGCCGACGGCGGCCGGGTCGACCCCGGCGTCGGCGTACGCGCCGCGCAGCACCTCCTGTTGCGCCGCCGGGTTCGGCGCGGTCAGGCCGTTCGTCCTGCCGTCGGAGTTCACCGCGCTGCCGCGGATCAGCGCGTACACGCGCTCACCACGCTCCCGCGCGCCGGACAGCGAGGTGATCGCCAGCACCACGCAGCCCTCGCCGCGGACGTACCCATCGGCCCGCGCGTCGAACGCCTTGCACCGCCCGGTGGGGGACAGCATGCCGGCCCGGCTCAGCGCGATGGACAGCTCGGGGTCGAGCAGCGCGTTGACGCCGGCGACCACCGCCCGGTCGCACTCGCCGCTCCGCACCGCCCGCACCGCCAGATGCATGGCGACAAGCGAGGATGAGCACGCCGTGTCCACCGCAACGCTCGGACCGCGCAGGTCGAACACGTAGGACAGCCGGTTGGCCGAGACGGACAGCGCGTTCCCGGTGGACATCGTGGCGTCGATCCCGGCCGGATCGGCGGCTTGGCGCCGGCCGTACTCGTTCACCGAGATCCCGATGAAGACGCCGGTCGCCGTGCCCCTCAGCTCCCCGGGCGTCCAGCAGGCGTCCTCCATAGCCTCCGCGCACACCTCGAGCAGCAAGCGCTGCTGCGGGTCCATGCGCTCCGCCTCCGCCATGCTGATGCCGAAGGCGCTCGGGTCGAACAGGTCAAGGTCATCCAGGTAGCCGCCCCACTTGCTGACCGTACGGCCCGGCGCACCTGGCTCGGCGGAAAAGTACCGCTCCGTATCCCACCGGGACGGTGGGACCTCGTGCACCGCGTCGGCGCCCGCGCGCAGCAGTCTCCAGAACGCCTCCGGATCGCTCGCGCCGGGCACCCGACACGCGACCCCGACGATGGCCAGCGGCTCGTGCCACACCGCCGAGACCACCGGCCGCGCCGGGGCCGACTCCGGCGCACCCGCCGCGAGGAACTGGGTGAACGCGCCCAGGCTAGGGTGCTCGAACAGGGCCGCGATCGGGACCGTACGGCCGATGAAGCCACCGGTGTCGGCGGCGAGCGCGGCCAGGTCCACCGAGGTGAGGCCGTAGGCGGCGAACGGCGCATCGTCGTGGATGTCCACCTCGTCGACTCCCGTGCGCGCCGCGATCCAGCCGGCGACAAAGTCCCGCATGTCCTCCTCCAGCACCTGTCAACGTCGCATCCGTCACGTGCGTCGCATCCGTCGCATCGGTCACTTCACATCCGCACCATGCCCGTGTCCCGCCATTCGGCGAGCGGCGCGAGCTCCGACCTGCGAAACATCTCCCGGCACGCCGCCCGCCGTATCTTGCCGCTCGACGTCCGCGGCAACGTGCGGGGCGGGACCAGGCAGATCGCGGCCAGGCCGATGCCCTGGGCGTCGGAGACGGCCTGCCGGATGCGGCGCAGCATCGCTGCCGTCTCCGCCTCGCCGGCGGCCGAGACCTCCTGGACCAACGCGACCTCCTCGGCCCCGGCGACCTGGATCCCGAACGCCGCACCGCCCCCGGCGCGGGTCCT
This sequence comes from uncultured Thermomonosporaceae bacterium, assembly GCA_937891035.1. Classification (GTDB taxonomy): domain Bacteria; phylum Actinomycetota; class Actinomycetes; order Streptosporangiales; family Streptosporangiaceae; genus CALAED01. Next base: position 4,764 of record CALAED010000557.1, read on the forward strand.
GCCGTCGGCCTCCTGCGCCGCGATCTCGACGTCCTGCGGGTACACGTTGCGGCCACGAACGATCATCACGTCTTTGATCCGCCCGGTGACGTGCAGCTCGCCGCCGAGCAGAAACCCCAGGTCGCCCGTGCGCAGGAACGGCTCTTCGTGCCCGGGCAGGTACGCGCGGAAGGTCGCTTCGGACGGCTTGGGGCGG
>CALAED010000558.1 GCA_937891035.1 uncultured Thermomonosporaceae bacterium
CGACGCCCAAACACAGGACCTCGGCCCGCGCGTGTAAGATCAGGTCGACGAACAGCCTGTAGGGTGCCAAAACTGCGTCTGTAAGCTGTGTCCTGCAACTACCTGAGTCAGCCGTTGATGTTCATGCCACCCGTCCGTATTCGTTGATCAGCCCGCCGAGGACCCTGTGACGCTGAATCTGTGGTGTCTCAAGATCGACGATGACTGGCGAGGCGATCTCCTCAGCGCCCGGCGGGTCGCAGGTTCCGGGCTCGGTGCGGGCGATGTTGGTTGTTGCGACACGAAGTCGCACGTTGTGGGTGAGCTCGTGAAGGAGGCTCGACGTATGTCGAAGACGTAGCTCCGGGTCTGTGTTGGACACCTCGGTGAACGGACGGGAGGACCCGCATGGTGTATTCGACGGCGACGCCTGGCAGCAGGTGGACTGGCGGATGCCCGAGGAGCGGGTACGGCGGCTACGGCGCAGGATCTTCAAGGCGGTAGGTGAGCAGGACCTGACGAAGGCCAGGAACCTGCAAAGGCTTATGCTGCGGAGTTGGTCCAACACGCTGATCAGCGTGTGGCAGGTCACGCAGCGCAACGCGGGCCGTGCGACCGCGCGGGATCGATGGGCAGGTCGCGTTGACCGCCCAGGCCCGGGCCAGGGTGGCGGTGCAGGTGCAGGTGCATCCGGTTCCCGCTTTCCCGGTGCCTTTCAGCCGCCGGCATTCGCTTCTCGGGTCATCCTGCGCCCGCTGGGGAGTTGTACCTTTCTCACGTCCGGCCTACCGGCAGACAGCGCCTGCCGGACCCCATCGGGGTTGTCACGTTCCGCTTGGTCGAGATACAGCCGGGGTGGGTGCCGCCTGAACCCTGGGGACGGTGGTGTGCTCCCGACCGGTCGTTGGACCCCGGTCGGCACCTGCCGCCTAACGGGGCGTCATCGGCGATTCACTCGCGTTCACCCGTCCGCCCTTCCCCAGCCTGTGATCCCCGGACGGAACGGGGATCCTTGGGCATTTCCCCGGGCTCCGCACCCCGCGGTTACCCGCAGCGCACGCCAGGGCGGGAACAGTCCGTGCACACTGGACCGGGAGTTACGTCACCGACATGAGCCGGCCCTCCTTCCGCGAGCTCCGCTCGCTCCAAGCGACTTCGTGTCGCACCCAGCGTTCGTGGTAGAGCCGGATTAGCCGTTCGGCGGGGTCGGTGCGGTGGTCGGTCAACGTGGTGACCAGCCGGTATCGGCCCTGAACTTGGCGGCCGTCGGCCAGCGTCGCGATCACCTCGGCGTCAATGATGCGGACTTTGAGGCCGGCCCAGGACCGACAGGAACGATCCGTCGGGCAGCTGGGTCAGTACGGGTGGCCAGCGGGAGGTGCGGATCCGCACCAGCAGCGCCGCGCCGGTGCCGTCGACCTGGCGCAGGAAGGCGTCGGCGTCGAATGCCCGGTCGGCCAGTACCAGCATGTCGGCCCGTAGCCGGTCGGCCAGCCGCAGGGCGAAGGCGACCTCGCCGTCGGCAGGAGCACCGAACGCCGCTGCGATCAGGCCCCGGGTGCCGGTCTCGACCAGCGTTATCAGCATCAGCATCGGATAGCCCGCCCACGCCTGCCGATAGCACACTCGACCGAAGTGGCCGCGGTTGCGGTCGGTGTCAGGCACTTTCAAACGAGCTGCACCCATCGAAGGCGACCGTCCGCCACCGGCGGTACCGGACCCCCGGCGTGGCCGGTTACGCCAACGGGCCGGCCACCACCTCGAACAACGCCTCCAAGGGTGCGGCCCCCAACCGGCGGCGCAGATCACGCAAGGCCTTCTCCGAGACCACCGGAAGCCCAAGACCGGCCAGGCCGGCCAGGCCGGCCACCAGTTTGCGGCACACCCGGGCATAGCCCAGCCCCGGAAACAGCACCAACGCCAGCACAAAGGACACCCCCACCCGCGAGGGCAACCGGCGCAGCCGACGCTGCACGGTCCTGGTCTCCTCCAACACCGCATCCACCAGCTCGAACGGTAGATACCGCGTCAGCTCTCCCAAATGACCGGGCGCGAAGACACCGCCAGCCACCGCAATGGAACGAGCGAGCGTGGACATGCCAAACTGGCCATGCAACGGGGCCTCCGGACACGGGAAGATCTTGGTCGATCCCCCTGGCTACCAGAGGCCCCGTTCCCATGTCTCAACCTCTGGCGAACTCCCCGATCACCAGCTTGACGTCCCACCACAACCGCTAACTACGCGGCCTTGCTTCAAGGGCGCCGCTACGCGGCCGCCGCCGGTCCGTCCGGGCCGGGCTGCGGCCTCTCCGGGCCGAACCCGCCCCGGCCGACCGGTCCCTACGCGATGGGTTACTGAAGCTATGGAGGAAGATCTTCACCGGTGGTGATCTCACGCCAGGCGGAGAGTGACCAGTCTCCGTGCCAACGTCGACCCAAACGGGTTCTAGCACAGAGTCCGTAAGGCGAACGCTGGCAAGGAGGATGCGTCTCGCCGGGGCGATCAGGGTTGGCGTGTCGCGTAGTCGTGGCGCCCGCTACACCCGGCCGGGGCGGGGCATGGTTGGCGTGGCGCCGGGATGGGTTCAGGTAAAGCTGACGGATACTAACGATGTCGGGTAACGGAGTTGGTAGAGGCAGTGGTGCCGTGGACATGAGGACTGTGTCCTATCAGGAATTGATCGGTCGGCAGCAAGCGGCGGGGTTCGTCGGACGTGAGGGGCCGCTGGCGCAGTTCCAGGCCAATCTTGCCGTGCCGGTGGGAGATCCGGCGCGGCGGCTGGTCTTCTTCATCCACGGTGACGGGGGAGTGGGCAAAACCTCATTAATGATGCAGATGCGCGAGATCGCCGCTGAGCATGGATCGCTGACTGCGTACCTGGATGAGTCGGTGTTCGGTGTGCCGGATGCGATGCATGTGATCGCGGTGGAACTGGCGCGCCAGGGGGAGCCGATGAAGCGGTTCACTCGGCTATTTGATACGTACCGGAAGCGGCGGCACGAAGTGGAAACCGATCGTGACGCACCGCCGGAGGCGGCAGTGTTCCTCACGTCGACCGCGGTACGGGTTGGGTTGCACGCCGCGCGTGCGGTACCGGGGGTTGGCGGTCTGACCGACGCGGTGGACGCAGCCTCGCTCGCCGAACAGGCGGATCGGTTCCGCAAGTTCCTAGGCACGAAGTTCCGCAGCCACCAAGACGTGGCTATGTTGCTGTCCCCGGCACAGGCACTGACCCCGGTATTTGTCGAGGAGCTAGCGGCGATCGGCGGCCGCAGGGCTTTCGGGTTGTTCTTGGACACCTATGAGCGCACCGGGCCGATTCTGGACGATTGGCTGATCGCGCTACTCGCCGGTAGATATGGGCCACTGCCACCGAATCTTGTAGTGACGATCGCTGGTCGATCCTCGATGGACACCGAGAGGTGGGCGCCTTACCTGGTTACTGTGGCGGACACGCCGCTGGCGCCGTTCACCGAGGTCGAGGCACGCCAGTTTCTGGCGAAGCAGCAGATCACTGACCAGCGCATCGTGGAGGTGATGCTGGCAGTGTCCGGCAGACTGCCGCTGTTGCTGGCCACGCTCGCCAAGAACCATCCGCAGGACCCCGCGCAGATCGGTGACCCAAGCGGGGACGCGGTGGAGCGTTTCTTGAAGTGGGAGACCGACCAACAGCGTCGCGTCCTAGCGGTGGCTGCGGCGCTGCCCCGTTCCGTGAACGAAGACACCCTCGCGGTCCTTGCCAGTGATGGTGCCGATTGCACAGAGTTGTTCGCATGGCTGCGCGCGCAGCCGTTCGTCACCTACCAGGCGGGCCGCTGCCACTACCACGAGGTGGTGCGGGCCACGATGATCCGCCTAGCCCGCGGCCAGTCCCCGACCCGCTGGCGCCAGCAGCACCGCAGCCTTGCTGACCAGCACCAAGCATGGCGTCGGGAGATCGGTGAACAGGACGCATGGAGCGGCATCGTCCAGGCAGGGTCCGAGAGTGACGCGGTGCGGGGGCAGTGGGCACAGATGCTGACCCAGGCCGGTACTGACGCAGACGCCGCCACAGTACGAGATTGGGGCGAACGGCTGGAGAGTGCCCTCCTGACAGTTGACGCCGAGGTGGCATTCTTCAACCTACTCGCCGGATCTACCGTTCTCCCGGCCGCGGCGCGTGCCGAGGCACTTCGCTGCCGTGCTCGAGCTCACCGCAACCTGGGCCGGTACGACGAAGCGCTCGCCGACTTCAACCGGGCCATCGAGCTCAACCCCGACCGGGCCCGGGTCATCGCCGACCGGGGCGAAACCTACCAGGCGCTGCGCCGATTCGACGAAGCGCTCGCCGACTTCGCCCGGGCCATCGAGCTCGACCCCGACCGGGACTGGGTCATCGCCGACCGGGGCGAAACCTACCGGCTCGCGGGCCGATTCGACGAAGCGCTCGCCGACTTCGCCCGGGCCCTCGAGCTCGACCCCGACGATGGCTGGGCCATCGCCCACCGGGGCCAGACCTACCAGGCGCTGCGCCGATACGATGAAGCGCTCGCCGACTTCAACCGGGCGATCGAGCTCGACCCCGACCAAGATTGGTACCAGTATCTGTGCGCGCTGACTCACCTGGCGCGTGGCGAAACCGCGGCAGCGGCAACGCGGCTTGCTCAAGCCGTCGAGTTGGTCCAAGCCTCGCTGACGCGCAGCAGCAATCTCGATGCAGATGAGATCAATATCATCACCTACCGTGCCGCTCAGAACGATCCCGAAGCCAGCCGGCTTCTCACCGAACTCCTCGCCAAGGGTCCGAACACCTGGTTGATATGCGAGTGTCTCGATGACCTACGCGACCTCGCTGCGGCCGTCGACAGTGCCCTGGTGGCAGAGCTGGTTACGCGTCTCGAATCGCATCTAGTTGGCCACCAGGCGCTGCTTGTACGCGAGGATCCGGAAAGCACTGCTTGAACATGTCCAAGACTCCGCAGGGTGGAGCGCGCCCATGGAG
>CALAED010000559.1 GCA_937891035.1 uncultured Thermomonosporaceae bacterium
CCGGCCAGGTTCGGACCCAAGCCCTGTCGGGTTTACCTGGCCGGTATCGCCCGCCGTGATCCGTACGTGCGCGCCCGGCGGCAGCCCGAGGCGCTGCGCCGCGTTGCCGCCGTTGACGGCCAGCGCGACGCACCCGGCGGAGTCGAGGTAAGCGACCACCTCGCCCGGCGGCACCGCGCCGAACGTCTGCCGGTACGGGACGGCGAGCCGGCGCCGCCCCAGCGTCACGGTGATCGCGGCGCCCATCCGTATCCCCAGCCGATCGAGGTCGGCCCCCGCGATGGACAACTGGACGTTGCCGAACCGGTCGGCCGTCAGCACCTCGCCGTCGGCGCCGCCTTCGCGGATCCGGCGCGTCGGCTGTGGCAGCGTGACGAGCGTGCCGGGGTCCACCTCGTCGCCGACCGCGGCGATGTCCATGCCGTTCGCTAGATGTGCGGCCACCGGGGCGAATATGTCGCGTCCGTGAAACGTCGCGGACAGCGGCTCAAGCCACAGCTTGGCGTTCGTCAGCTCGTAGGCCCGGCGCGGCTCGCCCTCGCCCTGCGCCGCGGCCGCCCAGGACAACACGCCGTTGTCCGGGCCGACGAAGACGTGCTCGCCGGCCACCAGCGCGATCGCGCGGCGCATGGTACCGACGCCCGGATCGACGACCGCGACATGCACGCCGGGGGGCAGGTAGGGCACGGTCTGCGCCAGCACCGCCGCGCCGCGCCGTACGTCTCCCGGCGGCACCAGGTGGGTGATGTCGATGACGAGCGTCGCCGGCGACAGGCGGGCCACGACGCCGTGACATGCGGCGACGAATCCGTCCTCGAGACCGTAGTCGGTCAGGAACGTTATGCAACGGTATGTGGCCACGCGATATCTCCTGTCCCATCGACAGGGGCCCCCTCCGGCCCCCCTCCCCCGGACTCGGTAGAGCGTACGTCGTGGCGTTCCTTCAGAACACCAGGAAGACGTCGGCCCAGGCGCGTAGCATGACACCCGGCCGAACCCCGGACGACCGGGACCTTAGACCACAAAAGGGGACCTGATGCACTCGGTGAACGCCCCGGGAGAGGGCCACGTTCCCAACGAGGCACCCTCCGCCGGCCCCGCCTCCGACGGCACCTACCCGGCCGACCCGCATTCCGCTCTTTCCACGCGCGACCGTGACCTCCTGGCCTTCGAGCGCCAGTGGTGGAAGTACGCCGGCGCTAAGGAGCAAGCGATCCGGGAGCTGTTCGACATGTCGGCGACGCGCTACTACCAATTGCTCAACCAGCTGATCGACCGGCCGGAGGCACTCGCCTACGACCCGATGCTCGTCAAGCGGCTGCGCCGGATGCGGGCGCAGCGGCAGCGGCAGCGAGCCGCGCGGCGGCTGGGCATCCGGACCTGACGTGGCCAACACTGGCCACGTGACCCGTTCTTCACCGGCCGGTGCGGCCGCGCTCGCCGCGATCAAGGAGCGTGCCGCCAACGCGGTGATCGCTCTTGATTTCGATGGCACCATTTCGCCCATCGTCGAGGATCCGGCGGCCGCGCGGGCCCATCCCGGCGCGCCCGGCGCGCTGGCCCGGCTGGCACCGCTCGTCAACGCGGTCGTCATCATCACCGGGCGCCCCGCCGCGCTCGCCGTCGAGTACGGCGGGTTCGCCGAGGTCGAGGGCCTGACCGTGCTGGGGCAGTACGGCGCGGAACGGTGGGAGTCCGGCGTCCTGCACACCCCAGAGCCGCCGCCCGGCGTGGCCGAGGTGCGGGCCAAGCTGCCCGAGGTGCTGGCGGCGGCGGGCGCGCCGGACGGCACCTCGATCGAAGACAAGGGCCACGCGCTGGCCGTCCACACCCGGCGTACAACCGAGCCCCAGGTCGCCATCGACCGGCTGCGCGGCATCCTCGCGGCGCTCGCCGAACGCACCGGCCTGACCGTCGAGCCGGGCCGGTACGTTCTCGAACTGCGGCCGCCGGGCATGGACAAGGGCGCCGCGCTGCGCGGCTTCGTCGCCGAGCGGGCCGCGACCGCGGTGCTGTACGCGGGCGACGATCTGGGCGACCTCGCCGCCTACGACGCGGTCGAGGAACTGCGCGCCAAGGGGCTTGCCGGCGTCACCGTGTGCAGCGGTTCCGACGAGGTCGCCGTGCTCGCCGAGCGGGCCGACGTCGTCGTGGACGGCCCGGACGGGGTGGTGCGGCTGCTGACCAAGCTGGCCGCCGACATCCAGGCGGCGGCCTAGCCCATGTCTTTGCCTATGTCTTTGCCTCTGTCTGTGGCCGCGCCGGTGCCGGGTGCTGGTGCCGGTGCCCTGGCTTAGGACGCCTTGACCTGGAGGCTGTCGAGGATCTGCCTGGTCAGATCGTTGTTGTCGATCTGCTTCACCCTGATCCACAGGCCGAACGTGCCGCCCGCGTCGGTCAGCCCGATCTCGCTGAAGGAGATGGGGCCGCCGTCGCACCTGACCCATCGCGTGATCGTGCCCTTGAGGGTGCCGCGCTGGTAGGGCTGGGGCGCCTGCGGGGTGCAGTTCGAATGCCGGGAGACCCCCGGCGGCGGCAACCGGCCGGGGGTGAGGTCGCGCGTCATGCCGACGAAGACGCCGGGCGTGGCCGCCTTGAGCGTGCGGAACTGCACCAGGTCCGGAGTGGCGCGCAGCACGGGTTGCGGACGCGTGTCGCGGGTCAGCCCGACGCTCGATGGCACCCAGGTCTCCTCCTGCTGCTTCGCCCACCCCGTCGGCACGGTCACGCCGATGCGACCCCCGGATTCGCTTACCGTGCTGAACCCGGCGGGCACCTGGCTCTTCTTGTTGACCGCGGCTCCGCTGTCATCGCCGTCGCCGAACAGATCGCCGAACAGCAGCCCGCCGCCGATCGCCACGACGAGGATGGCCGCCGCGATGCCGGCCGGCACCAGCAGTCGCCGGACCGACCCGCGTCCGTCGGCTTCGGCGCGTCCGTCAGCCGACGCCGACCCCGACGTCGACGTCGGCGGTGCTTCCGCGGCCGCCGGGCGGGACCGCATGGACGGGTAGACGGCGGTGGCGCCCTCGGAGCCCTGGGCTTGACTCGGGGCGGCTGCCTCCTCGTCCACGGCGGTGCGGTCGGGGTCGGCGGCGCCCGGCGGCCTGAGCTCGGCCGTCACCTCGTTGTCACTGTTGTCGGCGTCTCTGTTGTCGCCGTTCGGCGGCCCTGGCGGCCCGACCGGCCCCGGTGGCCCCGGTCGCCCCGGTCGTGCGGCCGGACCGGGCGCGTACGGGGGAACAGCGCCTCGCGGCGGCTCGAGCGGAGCGCGCGGCCCGCGATCGTGCCGCCGACCTGGTGGCGGACCTGGTGGTGGAGGTCCGGGAGGCGGCAGCCGGTGCGGGCCCGGCGGTGGCCCGGCCTCGTCCCGCGCCGGCGCCCGCGTCGCCTCGTGCGGTTGCCGAACGATCGGCACGCCGCCGATCGGGGTCGGCAGGTCCATCCGCACGGCCGCGACGGCCCGCGCGAACGCGTCTGCCGTGGGCCACCGCTGCTCCCGGTCGAGAGCGATCGCCCGCATGATCAAATCGTCGAGCCGCGGCGGCACCCCCGAGACCGCGGCGCTCGGCGGAACGCGTACCGGGGCCGGTCCGGGCGCCCGCCCGGTCAGCAGATGGTAGGTGAGCGCGCCGATCCCGTACACGTCCGCGCGTACATCCAGGCCACCGCCGAAACGGGTCTGCTCAGGCGACATGTATCCGGGAGTGCCCACGGGGAGAGTGAAGGCGCCGGAGGCGTGCGCCAGCGCCTTGGCCAGGCCGAGATCGGCGATGAGCAGCCGTTCGCCGCCGTCGGGGGTGGACTGGAACAAGATGTTGGACGGCTTCAGATCCCGATGGATCACGCCGTGTCTGTTGATCACATCGACGCCGCGCGCGATCTCCTCGGCCAGATAGAGCGCGTGCCCGACCGGAAGTGGCCCTTTCAGCCGCTCGCCGAGCGTGCCGCGATCGGCGTACGACATCACAAAATAGGGGCGGCCGTCGGGTAGCTCGCCGATATCGTGCACGCGGACCAGCCGTTCGGAGTCGGCCCGGCGCAGGATACGGGCCTCTTCCAGGAAGCGATTGCGCACGTCGAGGTCGTCGAGCAGGCTCCCCGACAGCACTTTGATCGCGACCTGCGCGTCGAGCGCCTCGTCGTGCCCCAGCCACACCGAGGCGAAGGCCCCCGAGCCGAGCACACGATCGATCCGGTATCGGCCGACCGACGATGGTATGGACACCCCCGTATCATGCCCAAAACGGGGTGTGCTGGGGAGCGCGCCGCAGGACGCCGCCACGGGCCGCCACCGGCAGGCTCCCATCTCGGCGTCCGCCGGTGGGCGCACTGGAGACCGGAGGAGTTGGCGGCGATGGCATTTGACGAACGGACAGAAGAGCTGGCGTTGCGCTCCGCCCAAGGCGACCAAAGCGCGCTGAACGAACTGCTCCGCAAGATCGAGCCCGACGTGTTTCGGCAAAGCGCCCGCTTCCTGCCCTGCCGCCAAGACGCCGAAGAGGCCTGCCAGGACGCGTTGCTCCAGGTGGCCCGCAACATCCATCGGTTTGAAGGCCGGTCGCGGTTCAGCACGTGGCTGCACGTCGTGGTGGCCAACTCGGCGCGCTCCACGTACCGCTCGCTCAAGCGGCGCTCCGTCGAACAGGCCGGCGAGCTGCCCCAGCAGCGTCCCGACCCGCGCCGCACCAGCGTGATCGCCGGCTCGCGGGTTGACATCCTCGACGCCATGGAGGAACTGGAGCGGCGCAAGCCCGACCTCGTCGCCGCGCTGGTGCTGCGCGACGTCTCCCAGCTGGAGTACACCGAGATCGCCGAGCAGCTCGGCCTGCCGCTTGGCACGGTGAAGTCGCGTATCCACGAGGCCCGCAAGCAGGTCCGCCAAACCCTCGGCGAGTCCTACACCGGCTAGTGTCGTGAGTCAATAATTTGTTGTTAGACGGTAAGCTGCTTGGATGCCGAG
>CALAED010000560.1 GCA_937891035.1 uncultured Thermomonosporaceae bacterium
AGGCGCTGTTCTCGGTGGACGAGCCCATCGCGAACTCGTCCATGTTGGTCTTGCCGAGGATGACCATGCCGGCGGCCCGCAGCCGGGCCGTCACGGTCGCGTCGTACGGCGGCCGCCAGCCCTCAAGGATCTTGGAACCGCATGTCGTCGGCATGTCCTCGGTGGCGAAGACGTCCTTGTGCGCGACGGGCACGCCGGCCAGCGGACCGAGCCGCTCCCCCGCGGCCCGGCGGGCGTCAACCCGGCGGGCCTGCTCGAGCACCAGCTCCCTGTCGACGTGCAGAAACGCCCGCACCGCACCATCTACGGCGGCGATCCGATCCAGGTGCGCCTCGGCGACCTCCACCGCGGACGCCTCGCCCGCCGCCATCAGCTCGGCGAGCTCGGCGGCGCTGTGCCGCACCAACCCCGTCGGCTCGTTCATGAGGGCTCCTCGAGGATCCGTGGGACGCGGAAGCGCTGGTCCTCGGCGGCCGGGGCGGCCGCGAGGGCCTGCGGCGGCGTGAGGCAGGGCCGAACCTCGTCGGGCCGGAAGACGTTGGTCAGCGGCAAGGCGTGCGAGGTGGGCGGGATGTCCTCGGCCGCGACCTCCTGCACGCGCGCGACCGCAGAGATGATCACATCGAGCTGGGCGGCGAGATGGTCGAGTTCGTCCTCATCGAGCGCCAGCCGGGCGAGCCGGGCGAGATGGGCCACCTCGTCACGGGTGATGGACATAGTGGTCAGCCGTTTCGGAGATCTCTTGAGTCTGGGTTCGCCTGCCATCCTATGGGCGCCGGTGGGGCGGCCCGGACGAATATCGGGCGTCGGCGTGGCCGCTGATCGCCGGGTCAGCTGATCATGGGCTCGGGTTCGAGCTGGCTGCGCAGCCAGGCGGTGGCGGTGGCGGCGTCCATGGGCCGGCCGAAGAACCAGCCCTGCGCGGTTTCGCACCGCATTTCGCGCAACAGCTGCGCGGTGTGCGCGTCTTCGACCCCTTCGGCCACCGAACGCAGACCGAGGGTGCGCACCAGATCGATGATGGACCGTACGATCACCGCGTCGTCGGACGACTCCGTGATGCGCTGGATGAACGAGGCATCGATCTTGATCTCTTCGACCGGCAGCCGTTTCAGCCGGACCAGCGAGGAGTAGCCGGTGCCGAAGTCGTCGAGGCTCAGCGGGACGCCCAGCCTGGCGATGGCCTCGATGGTGTCGGCGGCGTACGCGGGCTCGGCCGTCAAGATCCGCTCGGTGATCTCCAGCTGGAGCAGCCGGGCGGGCACCTCGTGTTTGACCAGGCCGGTCGCGATGGTCTCCGTCAACGTCATGTCGAACAGATCGCGCCCGGACAGGTTGATCGCGAGCTGTACGGCGAGCCCGGTGCGCCACCATTCGGCCGCCTGGGCGAGCGCCGCGTCGACCACATAGTGCGTGATCGCGCGCATCAGGTAGGTCTGCTCGGCCATGCACAGGAAGTCGCGGGGACCGATCAGGCCGCGCTCCGGGTGCCGCCAGCGCAGCAACCCCTCCATGCCGACCAGGCGCCCGTCGGCGAGTGAGATCTTGGGCTGGAAGTACAGCTCGAGCTCTTCCCGGTCGACGGCGCGCCGCAGGTCGCCGAGCATGGTGAGCCGTTCTGGCGAGTTGCGGTCCTTGTCGACCGAATACACCTCGGCGCCGCCCCGGGACTCCTTGGCGACGTACATCGCGACGTCGGCGCGTTGCAGCAGCATCTCGAAGTCGGTGGCGTGATCGGGAAACAGCGCGATGCCGACGCTGGCCTCGAGGTCGAAGGACGTGCCCTCGAGGCGGACCGGCTCACTGAGCGCCGCCCGCAGCCGGGCCGCCACCTCCCGCGCGGCGTGGGCGTCGCGTACGTTCGGCAACAAGACGGCGAACTCGTCGCCGCCGAGCCGGGCCACGAGGTCGCCGGGCCGGACCGAATGCACCAGCCGGTAGGCCACGATCTGCAGCAGCCGGTCGCCGGTCGCGTGCCCCAGCGTGTCGTTGACCTCCTTGAACCGGTCGAGGTCGAGCAGGAAAAGGCCGACGCGCCGGTCCGGCGCCACGATCTGCGCCTCGCCGCGGCCGTCGGCGGGCCGCTGCTGGCGGTGCCGCACCTCGTCGAGCGCGGCCTCGGTGCGTGCGGTGAGCAGCTTGCGGTTGGGCAGGCCGGTGAGTGAGTCGTGCAGGGCCTGGTGCTCGCGCCGCAGCGAAGCCGAGGCGCTGAGATACACGGCGATGAACGGCAACGCGATCAGCGGCACGAAGGCGGCCGAGTGGGCCATCGCGACGACCACGATCGGCGCCAGGCCCAGCAGCGCGAGATTGACCAGCACCTGCCTGCCGAGGTCAACGCGCAGCGCCTTGCCGAGCGCGATCCGCTCGTGCAGCGACACCGCCGCGTTGACCAGCACGTTGTTGACGGCGAAGTAGGCCAGCGCGGCGAGCGCGATGGCCGTCAGCTGGTGGCCCTGTGGCACCCACGGCTCCGAGGGGCGCGCGCTGATGCCGAAGGCCATCAGCACCAGCGTCGCCGCGCCGAGGCTGATCGCGAGCTGCGCCACGTTGAACGCGGTGCGGTGCGCCGCGCGCCGGTGCAGGATGCCGCACGCCACCGCCGCGATGGCCTGCAAGATCGCCGCGAGCGGCAGGCCCGCGTAAAGCAGCGCCGCGAAGGTGAAGAGGGTCGAGACGCTGGCGGCGTTCGTCTCGTTGGACCCGGGGGTGATGATCGGTCGGAGCTCCCCCAGCACGATGAACGCCGTCAGGATCCAGAACACGGGGTTCTTGAAGACGACGCGGATGTCGCCGCTGTCCAGCCTGCTCAGCGCCAGCGCGAAGGCGAGGACGCCCACACCGATCACGCTGACGAAGTAGACCCACAACGGGGAACCTCGCCGAGGCACGGTGTTGCGCGTGTTGTTCGGGTCCTTCATCACATCCTCGGGGGATTGACCTGAGGTCCTTTTTTGTGGCGCTGAAGGGAGGGTACGACGATCCATCACCCTGGCGAAACCAAACGCGTACGTTCCGTTACGCCACACCATGACCCCGTTAGGCAGCAAGTGTAGCCGCTCAATACCCCTGGGTAACTTTTACCTGGTCATCTTTGGCGATAATGGGGCGATGTCTACCCCGCCTCACTCCCGGCATTCCGCTTGGCCGCTTCCGGCCCTTCGTTGAGCAACACCTGAAATCCGGCCTCGTCGAGGATCGGCACGCCCAGCTTGACGGCCTTATCGTGCTTGGAGCCCGGATTGTCGCCGACCACGACGAAGTCGGTCTTCTTCGACACCGAACCGGTCACCTTGCCGCCGCGGCCCTGGATCGCCTCGGTGGCCGAATCACGGCTGAACTCCTCCAGCGACCCGGTGACCACCACGGTCACGCCCGCCAGCGGCCGCGGCCCGGCGGCGCCGCCTTCTTCGGCCATGCGGACGCCTGCGGCCCGCCACTTGTCGATGATCTCGCGGTGCCAGTCGACGGCGAACCAGTCTTTGATCGCCGCGGCGATGGTCGGTCCCACCCCGTCGACCAAGGCGAGCTCTTCTTCGGTCGCGTTTATGATGGCGTCGATCGAGCGGAGCTCTCTGGCCAGGTCCTGCGCCGCGCTCGGCCCCACATGCCGGATCGACAGCGCGACCAGCACCCGCCACAGGGGCTGGCGCTTCGCCTTCTCCAACTCGGCGAAGAGCACTTCGACGATCTTTTTCGGCTCACCGCTTTTGTTGGCGAAGAACGTCACGACCTTTTGCTCGCCGGTCTTCGGGTCGATCTTGGGCAGCCCGGTCTCGATATCGCGCACCACGGTCTTGATCGGCAACAGCCGGTCGCGAGTGAGGTGGAACAGGTCACCCTCGTTGCGGACCGGCGGCTCGCTCGGCACAAGCGGCTGCGTCAGCGCGGTCGCGGCGACGTAGCCGAGCGCCTCGATGTCGAGCGCGTTGCGGCTGGCCACGAAGAACAATCGCTCACGCAGCTGGGCCGGGCAGTCGCGCGCGTTGGGGCAGCGGATGTCGGCGTCGCCTTCTTTTTCGTAGGCCAGCTCGGTGCCGCACTCCGGGCAGTGGGCCGGCATCTCGAACTCGCGCTGTGAGCCGTCGCGCAGGTCCGGCACCGGCCCGACGATCTCGGGGATCACGTCGCCCGCCTTGCGCAGCACGATCGTGTCGCCGATCAGCACGCCCTTGCGTTTCACCTCGCCGGCGTTGTGCAGGGTGGCCCGCTCGACGGTGGACCCGGCGACCTTGATCGGCTCCATCACGCCGAACGGGGTGATCCGGCCGGTGCGGCCGACGGCGACCTGGATGTCGAGCAGCTTGGTGTTGACCTCTTCGGGCGGGTACTT
>CALAED010000561.1 GCA_937891035.1 uncultured Thermomonosporaceae bacterium
GTCCCTGGACTTGGCGACCCGCCGGTGGGTCCGTGGCGGCGCTACCTGTACGAACCCGACGGCGCTGTGATCAGGGCGCACCTGGTCGCCGAGGTCGCCGCCGACCTCGACGGCTCGCTGGTCGACCCGCGGATCGCCTACATCACGACCGACACGCCGCGGCCGACGCCGTATGCGACCGCCTACGAGATCCACGAGGTGCTGCCGTTCTCCGTGAAGCGGCTGCGCCAGGCGCTGCGCGCGCGCCGCGCCGGCACCGTCACGATCAAAAAGCGCGGCTCTGCCGTCGACGTCGACCGGCTCAGGCACGATTTGCGGCCCGCCGGACCGGAACGCGCCACCGTCGTCGTGACCCGGATCGGCACGGCTCCCGTCGCCCTGCTCTGCGAGCCGATACCTGAACCGGCGCAGGACCGCGCGGCCACCACCGAACAAGGCGAATAGCCCCAATAGACCTGATAGACGGAATAGACCTAATAGGCGGAATAGCTGGAATAAGCCGAATCAACCGAACAAGGCGAATAATCGGCCGACCGGCTCGCCGCCCTCAAACCCCCTCCCGGAGCGCACCATTGCCGAGCAAATCTCGCGCCTTTCTCGGCATGGCCGTTACTAAGCTTGCGGGAGCAGAGTGGCGTTCCGGGAAGGATAGACGATGGTGGATGCGATCTTGCGCTGCCCCAGGTGCCATGCCGGAATGATGAGCGCCCGCCGCGACGGCGTCGTGTTCGACCAGTGCGGCGCCTGCCGCGGGATCTTTTTGGCCGAGAGCGACCTGACCTGGCTCATCGAGTCGGCCGCCACGGCAACCGGCGCGGTCCCGAGCGCGGTCCCGAGCACCGTCCCGGCCGCCGCCGCGCCGCCGAACGGCTATGCGAGACAGGTCTACGAGGGCCGGCATCGCCGCGACTGAAAACCGACATTATCTCCTGCCCGCGACATCTCCCATTATTATCACATAATGGCCTGTCTCTTATGGGTGACACCATCAGCCACTAAAGTAAACCCTTCACGGGCGGTGCGACCGCTATTTTCTTGCGGAGAGGCACACGAAGGAGCGTCGGGTGGAAACCAATCACAACTTCTTGCATGCGGGGAGCCAGCCCGTCTCTGACCGGATGCGGGAGTTGCTCGCCCGCGCGGCGCAGGATCATGTCTACGAACAGCACTCACAGGGCCAGATCCTGGACGAGATACGGCAGCGGCTCGAGGGTATGGAATGGCTGCTGCGCGAGGTTCGCGAGCGCGAGCTGAGCGGGCTCACCGGCCAGCTCGAGAGCGTGCGCGGCCAGGTCGACGAGCTCGCCGGCAAGCCGCCGGAGTGGGCCGAGAGCCTCGCCGAGCACATCGAGGCCGTCGGCGAGCGCGTCAAACCGGTCGCCGAGCTCCCCGCGCTGTGGGCCGATGTGGGCGTCATCGCCGAGAACGTCGACGAAGGCCTGTCCCGGCTGCACGCCGTCATGGACACCGCGCGGCACCTCACGGAGGCGACGCGCCAGGCCACCGAGCGCATGGAGGGCATGGCCAAGCGCCTCGACCGGCTCCAGGGCACCATGGAGGCCACGTCGGTGCGCTTCAACCGGCTGGACAAGTCCCTCGCCGAGCTAGGCCACCGGGCCGAAAAGCTCGAGCACTCGGTCACCTCGGTTACCGGCAGGGTCGATCAGTCGCTCGCCGACATGGGCGACCGCGTCGAGCAGGGCCTGCAGGCCGTGGGCGGCCGCCTCGAGGGGGTGTCCGGCCGACTCGACGGGGTCGACGGCAGGCTCGAGGGCCTGTCCGGCCGCGTCGACGGCGTCGACGACCGCGTCGAGACCACCGGCACCCAGATCGACCGGCTGCCGGCCACCTTGGACATCGGCGAGCTGCACCGCCGGGTGGCCGAGCTGAGCACCCGGCCCTTCGTCGACCCGAGCGACCGCTTCGACACGCTCGAAAAGCGGCTGGCCGAGGGCGTCGATCCGTTGGTCGACGAGCTGCGCGCCCGGCCCGACAGAGACGAGGTCGAAGAGACCGTGTCGCGCGTCGTGGCGGCGGCCTACGAAGAGGTGGGCAAGCGCCTCGACGAGGTCGCCGCCGGGTTCGACGTGATCAATGACGATCTGCGCGGCCGGGTCGAGAGCGTCCAGGGCGACGTCGGCAGGCAGATCGCCGGGGCGCTGGCCGACTTCACCAGGCGGGTCGACGTGATCCAAGACGACCTCACCCGGCGGGTCACCGACGCGCACACCGATGTCAGCAGGCACGTGCGGGAGGTGCGCGAAGACGTGACGCGGAAGATCGACGGCGTCACCGGCGACGTCGGCCGGCGGGTCGACATCGTCCACGAGGACGTCTGGAAGCGCATCGAGACCGTGCACGAGGAGCTCAGCAAGCGCGCCGCGGCGATCCACGACGAGGTCGGCAAGAAGGTCGACGGCGTGCACGAGGACGTCCTCAAGCGGCTGGCCACGCTCGAAGAGAGCATGCTCGCGCTGGCCGAGGCCTTGCTGCGCCCCCGCCGCGACGGCAAGGAGTGACGCCGCGATGCCCCCGGCAACGGCGAGAGCAAGACGACTTGAGGTTGGGCCGTTACGGTGCGTCTTCGCCAAGTCACTCTCAATGCGCGACGGAATCCGCTTTCATAGTCCCTGTGACCGAGCCGTCCGCTCCCCCGCCGCACGGCGACGCCCATCCCAGTCAGGCGACGCTGCGCTGGATCGCGAACTGCCTCGGCGCGGGCAGCCGGGTCAAGCTGGTCCGCCCGCTGCCCGGCGGCGGCACGCACGTCAACCACGCCCTGCTCGTCGAGACCCGATCCGGCACCGTGCATCGCCTCGTGCTGCGCCGCTGGGCGCGGCCGGGCCCGACGATCGCCGATCTGGAGTTCCCGCCGGAACGCGAGATCGCCGCGCTGGCGCTGCTCGCCCGCTGCGAGGTGGCCACCCCGGCGCTGGTCGCGGCCGACCCGTCCGGCGCCTATTGTGACGCGCCCGCGCTGCTGATCACCCGGCTGGTCGGCCACCCGCCCCGGCCGGGCCCGGACGACCTGCCCGAATACCTCATCCAGCTGGCGGCGGCCCTGCTGGCGATCCACGCCGTCGACGGGGCCACGACGATGCCCCCGTACGCGCCGTACAACGGCCTCGACGTCCGGCTGCCGCCGCGGCACGCGCTGCGCCCCGCGCTGTGGGCACAGGCGTTCGACGTGGCCGCCGGCCCCGCGCCGGGCGGCGGCGACCACCGCTTCATCCACCGCGACTACCACCCCGACAACACGCTGTGGTCCTACGGCAGGCTCACCGGGGTGGTCGACTGGTCCACGGCCTCCTACGGCCCGCCGGCCGTCGACGTGGCCGCCATGCGGTGGAACCTGGCGCTGCGGTACGGCACTCAGCTCGCCGAAGGCTTCCTCACGGCGTTCCGGCAGGTGTGCGGCGACCACGAGCACGACCCCTACTGGGACGTACGCGCCGTGCTCGATCTGCTGCCCGAGCGCGGCGAGCAGGCGATCGGCAAGCCGCACGTATCGCTGCTCGAGGACTACCTGGCGAGCGCGCTCGCCCGGCTGGGCAGCGTCGCGCGCTGACGTGCCGGTCCCGAAGCGACATGCCGTTGCTAGAGCAGCACCGTCGTGACGGGCAGCGAGGAGTCGGCGGGCAGCTCCGGTGGCGAGGCGGGGG
>CALAED010000562.1 GCA_937891035.1 uncultured Thermomonosporaceae bacterium
GCTGATGAGGGTTGCCGAGGCCGTCGGCGCCGCGTTGGCGGCGGCGGGCGTCGGTCAGGTGTTCGGCGTTGTCGGCTCCGGCAACTTTCACATGACCAACGCGCTGATGGCGGGCGGTGCCCGGTTCGTCGCGGCCCGGCACGAGGGCGGCGCCGCCACGATGGCCGACGCGTACGCCCGGATGAGCGGTTCGGTGGCGGCGGTCAGCGTGCACCAGGGCTGTGGGCTCACCAACGCGATCACCGGTATCACGGAGGCGGCCAAGAGCCGGACCCCGCTGATCGTGCTCACCGCGGAGGTGACCGAGCCGAAGTCGAACTTCTACATCGACCAGGACGGGTTGGCGCGCGCCGTCGGTGCCGTGCCGGTGCGGGTCACCTCTCCCGAGACCGCGGTGCGGGACGTGTTCGCGGCTGTACGGACGGCCCGGGACGAGCGGCGTACGGTGCTGCTCGGCGTCTCGCTGCCGTTGCAGGCGATGCCGGTGCCCGAGGGGGCCCTGTCCGCGGTTCCGCCACCCGCGGATCCGATTCCGGTCGCCCCGGATGAGGCCGACGTGTCCGCGTTCGTACGGCTGCTCGAGCGCGCACGTCGGCCGGTGTTCGTGGCCGGCAGGGGAGCGCGGGGACCGGGTCGCCGGGCGGCGATCGAGGCGCTCGCCGAACGGTACGGTGCCTTGCTCGCGACCTCGGCGGTGGCGCGGGGGCTGTTCCGGAGCAACCCCTGGTCGCTGGACGTCTCCGGAGGTTTCGCCTCGCCGCCGGCGGCCGAGCTCATCCGCGGCGCCGACCTGATCGTCGGCTGGGGCTGTGCCCTGAACATGTGGACGACGCGGCACGGCCGGTTGATCGGTCCGGACGCGGTGGTGGTCCAGGTCGACGACGATCCGGCGGCCCTGGGTGCCCATCGCGCTTTGCGTCTCGGCGTCACCGGCGACACCGCCCTGACGGCCGAGCGGACGCTCGCGGCGGCCGCCGGCGCCCCGCGCGAGGGGTACCGGACGGCGCGGGTCGGCGCCGACATCGCCACGAAGGTACGGTGGCGCGATGTTCCGTACCGGGACGAGAGCACGGCGGAGCGGATCGATCCGCGTACGTTGAGCATCGCGCTCGACCGCATCCTGCCCGCCGAGCGGGTGATCGGCGTGGACTCCGGCAACTTCATGGGCTACCCGAGCGTGTACCTGTCCGTGCCGGATGAGAACGGCTTTTGTTTCCCGCAGGCGTTCCAGTCTGTCGGCCTGGGGTTGGCGACGGCGGTCGGCGCGGCGCTGGCACAGCCGCACCGGCTGCCCGTGGCCGCGCTCGACGACGGCGGGGCGCTGATGGGCGCGGCGGACTTCGACACGGTACGCCGACTCGGCCTGCCGATGCTGCTGGTCGTCTACAACGACGACGCCTACGGTGCCGAGGTGCATCACTTCGGCCCCGACGGCCATCCCCTCGACACCGTGGAGTTCCCGCCGACCGACATCGCCGCGGTGGCGCGTGGCTACGGCTTCGAGGCGGTGACCGTACGCACCGCCGACGATTTGACGCCGGTCCGGCGGTGGGTCGCCGGCACCCGCTCGGCGCCGCTCCTGATCGACGCCAAGATCACCCGCGACCACGGCTCTTGGTGGCTTGAGGAGGCGTTCCGCGGCCACTGATGAGGCGCGGCGGCTGCTGAGGCTCAGGGCCGGGCGCGAATGGGCGCCCGGCCCCTTACTCGGGGTCCTGGGTTACTTGAAGGCGGGCATCAGCTCGTCGTGGATCAGGCGGAGCTGCCCGTTCACGTCGGGAACGCCCTCCAGGTCGCGGCCGGTGAAGGACTTCACCAGGCCGGGGTCGGTGATCGCGCAGATCATGTGGTTGACACCGGTCGGCGCGATGTCGCTCTCGATCTTGGCCCGGACCTCATCGGGGGTGCCGGCCAGCGACAGCTTCTCGGTGATCTCGGGGGTGGTCATCTCGATCGCCTTGGCCAGGTCGCCGTTGCCGATGGCCTGGATGATCGGGCTCATGTCCGCCGGGTCGACGCCGTTGCGCTCCAATTGCTCGGCCGGCATCGCCGAGGCGTACAGCCCGACCATGCTGCGGGCCGCCTCCTTGGCCGCGGCCGAGTCGGGACCGACCGCGAACACGACCCATGCGCCGATGTCGAGCGACTGCCAGTCCTTGCCCGCGCGCTCGGCTCCGGTCTTGAAGTGCTCGACCAGGTAGTCGTAGGCGCCGCGCGAGTAGCTGAGGGCGTGGTGCACGCCGTCGGACAGCTCGCCGGCCGCCTGGAACGACTTCGGCCCGCGCATCGCGCCGATCTTCACCGGCAGCCGCTCTTGCACGGGCCGGGCGAAGGTGAACAGACCCTCGTAGCGGTAGAACTCGCCGTCGTGGGTGATGGCGCCCTCGTCAAGCAGCGTACGGACGACCCCGACGGCCTCCTTCACCCGGGTCAGCGGCTTGGTCTTCGTCCAGTCGATCTTGTACTGCGCGAGCACGCCAAAGTTGCCTGAGCCCAGCACGACCTCGGCGCGGCCGTTGGTAAGCTCGTCCAGCGTCGCGGCGGCCTGCGCGATCAGGGACGGCTCGCGCAGCGTGACCGCCGACACCGACGGCCCGAGACGGATCTGCGAGGTGTTCGCTGCGGCCGCGGCGAACAGCAGCCACAGGTCCTTGTGCCACGGCTCGTCGGCCGCGTACACCGCGTAGAGCCCAAGCTCGTCGGCGAGCTTGATGGAAGCCAGCGACTCCGTGAGTGGGTAGTCGGGAAGCATGGCGTAGCTGAACTTCACGGGAAAGGGTCTCCTTTTTGGTATGCGCATCGCGCGCTTGGGGGACATGAGCGATCGGTGGTGCTGAAGTTTGGCCGGCTGTTCACCTCATCTCTGCTGATCGCCGGTCTGGTGCCCGTCACCGGCTGCCGGCCCTTGATTTCGGTCGGTGACCACCCGTGGATAATCACACGGTTATCGCCATGAGGGCGACGAGCAGCGGTACATGCCGTTCGAATGGCGGACACAGCGCGAAATCATCCAGGTGTTGGACCGCCGCCGGCACCGTCTCCACCGGCGCGACCTCAAGGGTCTCTCGTACGGGTGGCGAGAATAGCGCGTATTCGCGGGCCGGTGAGCGGGTTGAGGAAGACGCGGACGTCGCCGCCGCCTTCCCGCGCAGTCGCCGCCTTCGTGCGCAGAGGTCGGCGGACGGCGGCGGCCGGCGGCGGATGGCGAGTGCGGCACCCACTTTTCCGGCACTCCCCGATCCCGCCCTATCGCGGGTAGGGCGGGGGTGCGGGGCGGGGAATAATGAGGTGCAACCCAGGCCGGTTCGGGCGCGTCCAGCTTTGTCGCTCGGAGTACCTTGGGCGATTAGGGGGTCGGGAAAGCCTGTGCCGGGCGGGAGAGTGAGGGCAGTGCAGCCACCCGTTGCGGCGACGTACGCCGAACTGCAGTCGCTTCCGCGGCTGTTCGCGGCCGTCCGGCAAGAGCCCAAGCCGCGACCGGGCACCGAGTGGCAGGCGGTGAGGGCGCTGTTTCAGGCGATCGAGGTCACGCTCGTCAACCTGGAAACTCTCGCACTGAAAGCGACCTCGAAGCTCGCCGAGGGTGATGAGGATGGAGCCGCCGGGGCGCTGGAGTGGATGGTGTGCTTTGGCCGGGCTTGGGGAGATCTCGCGTGGCGC
>CALAED010000563.1 GCA_937891035.1 uncultured Thermomonosporaceae bacterium
GTGACCCGCACCGGACCCGCCGCGAGCAGGCCGCGCAACTCGTCGCCGTCGGCGCGCCCGATCGCCAGGACCGGGATGGCCGCGGACGCCCTCCCGTAGAACGACCCGGGCCGGGCGGACGACAGCAGCACCGCCGCCGCTCCATGGTCTGCGGCGGCCTGCGCCTGAGCCGTGTAGGACAGGCCGTCGGTCTCGCGCAACAACACCAGCTTGCCGGTCACGTCGCGGCCGGCGAAGTCCTCCGCCCGGCCGGCGCCGGCGTCGACGAGGGCCAGATCACTGGTGCCGTCGACGCGGGCCGAAGTGTCCATCAGCGCGACGGGCAGCGGGACGCGCCGTGCGCTGCCGGCGGTGACGTAGGCGCGGGCGCGCGGCGAGACCAGGTTCCAGTACGTGTCGATGTCGCCGTGACCGTGACGCGGCCGATCGAACGGCAGGATGGACATGGGCACGGCCGGGATCGTCCCGTACGTCGCCCCGCGTGCCAGGATCAACGAGTCCCGGAGGGGCAGGGACAGCTCGGGCCGGTCGACCCGCATCCCGAAGGCGATGCCGTTGACGTCGACGTCCTTGGGGACGCGCACGCCCATCCGCCTGGCCTTCCGCGCGTCGAGGGTGACGGTCTTGTCGGGCTGGGCGACGTCGAACTCGGGATCGGCCACGACGGTGAGCTCGGCGTCGAAGCGGCCCGACTCGTCCGGAGTCCGCACCACCCCGAGCAGCGTGTAGTCACCGGGCGCGAGCCGCAGCGTGTAGGTGCCGCCGGCGGGGACCGGGATCGGGATGAAGCTGTTCGGCGCACGCGGCGTCTGCATGATCAGCGACGCCTCGGCCGGCCGGCCATCGCGGTCGATCGCGCGGAAGCTCACGTCGGCCTCCGCGCCCTGCTTGGCGAACCCGACCGGCGTACCCAGCGAAAGGCCGTCGGGCCCCGCGGCGACCACCCGCCCGCTGTAGGCGCCGGCGGGTCGCCCGGCGACGTCCACGGTCACCGCGGCCTGGGCGGAACCGCCCGCCCGGATCGTCAGCGCCTCCGGCCGTACCGACAGCGTGCCCGCCGCGGCCGGCTCCCCGCTTTGGGTCGTCGCGGCGGCCGACAAGGACAAGGTCACCTGAGCGGTCGAGTCGTTGTGGTAGGTGAGGGTCTTGGTCGCCCGCTGCCGGTCCGGCGGCAGGGCGTCGGCGAACTTGCCGAATCCGATGGTGCCGGCGGCGACGCGGACGTCTTGCCCGCTCGCCCGGTCCGCGTCGATCAGGCCGCCGCCCTGCTCGTACACGCCGTACGCGGGGTTGAACTCCGCGGTCGAGGTCACCGCGGCCCGCAGCGCGTCGGCCCGCCAGCGCGGGTGCTGCTGGCGGAGCAGCGCGGCCGCGCCGGCCACGTGCGGGGCGGCCATCGAGGTACCCGACAGCGTCGTATAGAGATCGCCGACCCGGTTGCCGATCTTGGCGTCGGCCGCCCGCGCGGCGACGATCTCCTCGCCGGGGGCGCTGACGTCGGGTTTCACCAGTCCGTCGACCAGGCGCGGGCCGAGACTAGAGAATCGGCTGATCGTGTCGTCCCGGTCGATGCTGCCGACGGCGAGGGCCGCGTCCGCGTTGGCCGGGCTCTCGACGCTGTAATGGTCGGGCCCGCTATTCCCGGCGGCGGCGACGAAGAGGGTCCCACTTCGCGCCGTGAGGGCGTTGACGGCCCGGCTCAGTGGGTCGTTGCCGTCCCGCTGCGGCGAGCCGAGGCTCAGGTTGACGATGTCGGCGCCCTGAGCGACCGCCCACTCCATCCCGGCGATGATCCACGACTCCCGGCCGACGCCGGTCGGGACGCCGGGGCCGACGTAGTCGAGCTGGAGCACCTTGCCGTTCAGCAGCTCGGCGCCGGGGGCGACCCCTTTGTACCGCCCGCCGGAGCCGGCGCCGGTGCCGGCCACGATGGACGCGACATGCGTGCCGTGCCCCACGTGGTCGGCGGCGTCCTTTTCCTCGGTGAAGTTCGCCGCGGCGCCGACCCTGCCGGCCAGGTCGGGATGGTCGGCGTCGATGCCGCTGTCGAGGACCGCGACGCGCACGCCGCGGCCGTCGAATCCCCGCTCCCAGGCGGCCGGCGCGTGGACCCGCCGCACGCTCCTGTCGAGGCTCGCGCGCACCCGCCCGTCGAGCCAGACGCGTTCGGCGCCGGCCTTGAGGGTCCGGGCCTGCCCGCGGCCATGGGCGCTCCAGAACGCGGTGGCCTGCGCCTTGACGACGCCGGCCGCGAGCCCGTCGATCTCGGGAAGGACGCGGGAGAGCCGCGTGCCTGGTGGAGCCGCCGCCGCGGCCTGCCGCGCCGTGGCGGCACCCGCGTACTCGATGATCAACGGCAGCACGTCGCTCGCCGTGTCGTCGTATCCCTGCTCGAGCAGGGCGGTCACGTCGAAAAGGCGGCGGTCGAGGCGGCCGGCCGCCAGCAGCGGGAGCGCCTGGTCGGGGACCACCATGAGCGAGTCGCCGTCGCCGTGCAGCACGGTGTACGACCGCGTTCCAGGTGCCGTCTCGACGACGGTCGCCTGGGCGGGCCGGCCGCGGTCCACCTGGATCTTGTCGCCGGTGACCAGCGTGACCGTACGGACGTCCGGCGATCCGCTCGGCGCGGCCGCCACGCCACCCGGCGCGCCCGGCGCACCCGACGTCGCGGTGGCCGGCGTACCCGCGGACGCGGGGACCGCGAAGCTCGGCAGCGCCGCGGCGAGCACGATGGGGACGCACCACAGGCGGCCGCCGATCCGGCGGCCGGCCGGCCGCCGGGCGCGCGGACGGCTCATCGGGCGCACGCCGACGAGCGCGGTGGCACGGCGACCGGTGGCACGGCGACCGGTGGCACGGCGACCGGTGGCACGGCGACCGGCGGTACGGCGATGAGCAGGGGAATGGCGCCGCCGCGGCACGGCGTTTCGGGCATGGCGTACTCCAGGACGCGAGAAACGATCACCGGATCGTAAATTCGGCGCAGCCAGCCACACAACGGATAAATCTGGCGAGATGCCGCCCTGGCGAACTACCGCCACGCGCCGCTCCACCCCGGACCCCACCCGGCACGGCGACCCGAAGCAGATTGTTTTGACCGCCGGGCCGATTCACGCGGCGGGCACGGTCCGGGTGGTGGCCGGCCGGACTTCGAGATAGTCATCGGGGTTGGGCCGTAGCACCGGCTGGACGCGTTCCAGCAGATCGAAGGCTTCGGGAACGGTGTTGGCCCAGCCGATGGCCGAAAACGCGGTGTCGGCGGCGAAACCCTCGTCGACCAAGTGCGTGGTCAACTCGTACAGCCGATCGTAAAAGCCGTACCGGTTGATGACGACCAACGGCTTGGTGTGCAGGCCGAGGGTGCGCGCGGACCAGATCTCAAAGAGCTCTTCAAGGGTGCCCAGCCCGCCGGGCAGGACGAGGAAGGCGTCGGCCCGGCGTTCCATCTCGCCTTTGCGCGTGCGGAGGTCCGCGGTGATGACCAACTCGTGATTGTCCCTGTCGGCGATCTCGACCTCGACCATCGCCTCCGGGATGACGCCGACGGTGTGGGCGCCGCCCGCGCGCGCCGCGCGTGCCACCGCCCCCATGCACGACAGAACGGCACCGCCGGTCACCAGCGAGTGGCCGCGGTGGGCAAGCTCGGCGCCCACCTGCTCGGCCAGCTCCATATAGCGGGGGTCGATCTGATTGCTGGAGGCGCAGAAGACGCATACGGAAAGACTCATCACCCCTCCAACCGACGATTTCCCGGCATTTGTTTACCGTTCCATCGCTGAATTACGGATGCCTGCCATCTTATGCGGCGGGCGATCCGCATTTGTATTGTCCGAGCCGTGGCAGGTTCCTGGAGGGGCTATGACAAGGGTTTGTCGCTGCGCCGTTCATATGCCATTTGCGAGCCTAGTCTATGGATTCATGCGCAAATAGTTATCCGTCGGTGGCAGGGGAGGCGGCCTGGTGAAAGTGCACGCGGTGCTCGGCGCCACGGGGACCGGCAAGACGCGGCTGGCCACCAAAGTGGCGCACAGCCTGGACGTTCCGGTGGTGGTCGCCGACCGCCTCCAGTGCTTCACTGACATCCCGATCGTCAGTAGTCGGCCGGCTTTCGACCCCAGGCGTCGCTACCTTGACCGGCGGACGATCCCCGAAGGCGACCTTCCGCCGCGGCGGGCCTACGACCTGCTGCTTACGACGCTGCGCCGGCTGGGCGACCGGCACCGGACTGTGGTGCTCGAGGGCGGTTCGATCTCCCTGTTGACCCGGCTGTTCGGCGATCTGGGGGGAGTGGGGTTCGAGCTGCACGCCGATGTCCTGCCGATCGGGCCCGACTATGCCGCCCGTACTCGCGCGCGCGTGGACGAGGCGCTGGAGCGGGGCCTGCTAGTGGAGTTCGACCGGGCCTGGGCACATGCCGAGCAGCGGGATTTCGTCGCCTCGATCGCCGGCTTCGACGTACTGGCTCGATGGTGCCGGCGGCGCGGCGTGCCGCCCGGGAGGCTGGCGGGCGTACGCGACCCGGCGCGCACCGAGATAGCCGACGAACTGGTACGGCAAGCGTTGCTGTACGCCGACCGGCAGGACGACATCTTGGCCGCCGCGGGCGTCAAGCCGCTTGGCGAAGGACGCGACCAGTGCTGCCAGGCGGTCACCGCCACCCTGCGACGGCTGAGCCGCGTCTATCAAAACCACTGAGCGTGAGAGGTGATGTCATGACAACGCCCACGATGGCGGCTGACCTTCGCGGCGAAGCGGCCCCGCTGCTGAAGCGGGTACGCGCGGAGGCCTTTCCGGTGCTTCGCGAGGAGATCGCCCGGATCAGTGCACAGGATGAGCGGTTGGGCTGGATCGCCGGATACCACCTGGGTTGGAACGAAGCCGACGGCAGCCCGGGTAACGGTGATCACGGCGGTCGTACGGTCACTCTGGTGCTGACCGCGCTGGCCGCCGAGGCAGCGGGGGCGCCCGCCGACGAGGCGCTGGCCGCGGCGGTCGCGATGGAACTGGCCAAGGACTTCATCCAGCTTCAAGACGACGTCATCGACAACGATCCCATCCGGCGGGAACGCGCCTCCGCGTGGCAGGCGTTCGGCGTCGGCGCGGCGCTGCTTGGCGCCGACGCGCTGCGCCACCAGGCCATGGACGTGCTGGCCAGGCACCGGCCGCATGGCTTGGCCGCCGCCTGGCATCTGCAGGAGACCCTCGGCAGGGTCGTCGCAGGTCAGGCGCGCGACCTGTCCTTTGAGCAGCGTCCCTGGAGCGGAGCGGGAAAGGTGACGCTGGCCGAGTACCGGGCGATGGCCACCATGAAGACCTCGCCGCTGTTCGAGTGCGTGCTCTCGCTGGGCGCGGTGCTGCACGGGGCGCCGAGCACCCTGGTCGCCGACTTGATCGAGGCCGGCCGCAACTTTGGCCTGGCCTGCCAGGCACTGGATGACATTCTCGACCTGTGGGGCTCACCCGACCCGCGCGACAACTTCAACGACCTGCGGCAGGGCAAAAAGACCCTGCCCATCCTGGCGGCGCTGGCCACCGACACCACCGCCGCCCGGCAACTGGAACGGCTGTTGGAACGACTGCCGGACGAACCCCAGCTGGAGCTGTTCCAGGAAGCCGCCGATCTGGCCGAGGCCGCCGGTGGCCGGTTCATCACCGAACAGCAGGCACGCGGGCACTACCAGGCGGCGGTGGCTAGGCTGTCCGCACTGCCGCTGCCGCAACGGCGACGGACCGAACTGATCACGGTCAGCTCGCTGTTCGGCCTTCGCGGCCACAACGAAACAATCATGGTTGGCAGCGTCTGACGACTTCGCCGCAGTCCGGTTCGCCGGAAATGGCCGATGTGGGCTGATACCACTCGTTATCCGATGTGATCTCCGTAAGTCGGCCGGGATGCTGGCGGGCGCTATCGGGGGCCACCGAGTTCGAGTCGGCCGTCAGCCAGGCAGTGTACGTCGATCCCCATTAACGGAAAGAAAAAGAGAAGAGGAGTCAGGAGCGGCCGAGGAGCGCTGCCTGCTCACACGGGAAGTGCGATGACCTCGGGTGTTATCTCCTGCCGCCCTATTACCAGAATGCGATATCGGCTCGATATGCACCTTCCGCACCAGCCTTTACCCACGAAACTGGCGTAAGTCAAGTATTTCTTTTTTCGGATCCGCCTGGATATGGTCATGCCGGAAGATCGCAGAGCGCGATGATCTGATGACTTCGCGTAGCTAGCAGGGGGTGCCCGTGATGAGAGTGGGTCCGGCGGACCAGACGGAAGGGGAGGGCACCGGAAAGGACGATGCGGCGGATGGTCCGACGGCGTCGCACGCGGGGGCGATGATCTCAGCGCTGTTCCTGCTGGTCTTCGCGATCGCCGTGATCGTGCCGTGGACGGTGGCCGACTCGGCGCGACAGAACACCTATGCCGAGGCGAACGCTCTGGTGGAGGCATCGTGGTTAGCCGGTGGGCTGCCACCCGCGGACGCCGCGGCGATCCGGGGGGCGCTGCGCGACTACACCCAGTTCGTGGCCGACGAAGAATGGCGGACGCTCAAGCAGGGCGATCTCGACCGGCGAGGATGGCAGCGACTCGACGCGCTCCGCGCCACCTTGACTCGGCTCAGGCTCGATGACGAAGATCAGCAGAGCGCTCGAGATGGGGTCGTGAGCCAACTTCAGACGGTGTACGCGGCCCGGCGGCAGCGCGCCGTCGATGCGGACGCCAGCCTGCCCGGCGGAGTGTTGATCCTCACCGTCTTCACCGCCGTGCTGGTCATGATCTTCCCCGTGGCCTCGGGTGCCCGGCCCAGCGGGTGGACCTGGGCGCCGTACGCGCTGCTGACAGTCACCCTCGGGGTCGGCGTCTATCTGGTGTTCGCCATCAACCACACGTTCTCCGGGCCCTTGGGGGTTGACCCGACGGCGTTCACTTCCGCGCTACAGCAACTCAGGCAGATCCCGTGATCGGGAGCGCCTTGTCCGCCGGACTGCTGTGGGGACTGCTGGGGATCAGCGCTTCGGCGCCCTCGGCGGCTCCCACCCCGGAACCCGTGATCGAGATCTGTATCGGCACCGACCACGTGATCGTGCGGATCGACGGCACCGTGATCAGGGTCGGCCATGGCGAGTGCCGCCCATCCCCGACTCCCTCCCCAGATCGGAAGAGCACACGTCTGAACTCCAGTCACGTGAAACGATCTCGTA
>CALAED010000564.1 GCA_937891035.1 uncultured Thermomonosporaceae bacterium
GGGGGCGCCCGCGGTGACCAGCACCGCGCCGAGCGCGGCCACCATCGCGCCGTTGTCGGTGCACAGCTTGGGGCGCGGCACTCGGAGCCGGACGCCGGCCGCCGCGCATCGCTCGGCCGCCAACGTACGCAGCCGCGAGTTGGCCGCCACGCCGCCGCCGACGAGCAAGTCGGCCACATCGTTGTCGCGGCACACGTCGATGGCCTTCTTGACCAGGACGTCGACGACCGCCTCCTGGAACGAGGCGGCGACATCGGCCACCGGCACCGGCTCGCCGGACCGCTCCCGCGCCTCGATCCACCGGGCGACGGCGGTCTTCAGCCCGGAGAAGGAGAAGTCGTACGTGCCGTCGTCGTACTTCCCTCGCGGGAACGCCACCGCGTCGGGCCGGCCGTCGCGGGCCGCCCGGTCGATGTGCGGGCCGCCGGGGAACGGCAGCCCGAGAACGCGGGCCACCTTGTCGAAGGCCTCGCCCGCCGCGTCGTCGACCGTCGCGCCCAGTGGCCGTACGTCCGCGGCGACGTCGGGGACGAGCAGCAGCGATGAATGCCCGCCAGAGACCAGCAGCGCCACGCACGGTTTGGGCAGCGGGCCGTGTTCGAGCTGGTCGACGGCGACATGGGCGGCCAGATGGTTGACGCCATACAGCGGCTTGCCGAGGGCGAGCGCGTAGGCCTTGGCCGCCGCGACGCCGACCATCAGCGCCCCGGCCAGACCGGGGCCGGCGGTCACCGCGATAGCGTCGAGATCGTCGAACCGCACGCCGGCCTCGGTCAGCGCCCGGCCAACGGTCGGGGTCATCGCCTCCAGATGCGCGCGCGAGGCCACCTCGGGCACCACCCCGCCGAACCGCGCGTGTTCGTCGACGCTGGAGGCGATCGCGTCGGCCAGCAACGTGTGCCCGCGCACCACGCCCACGCCGGTTTCGTCGCACGAGGTCTCGATACCGAGCACCAAGGGCTCGTCAACCACCACGCGCCTCCCGTACGGCTTCGGCGCCGGCCCGCGCATCCGGCCGGCACATCACAATGGCGTCCACTCCGGAGGGCTGGTAGTAGCGCTTGCGCACGCCGACCTCTTCGAAGCCGAACCGCCGATAGAGCTTCTTGGCGCGCTCGTTGTCGGCCCGTACCTCAAGGAATACCTCGTCGCAGCCGCGCTGCGCGGCCTCGTCCAGCAACGCGGAAAGCAGTGCGGTGCCGACGCCGCGGCCCCAGTGGGCAGGCCGCACCCCGATGGTCTGCACGTCGCCGGTCCCGTCGGCGGCGGCGAGACCCGCATAGCCGAGCAGCGCGCCCGGGCGCTCCTCGGCCAGGACGTAGAACCTGGTGGCCGGGCGCTGCCGCAGCTCGTCGCGGAACATGCCCTCGCTCCAGGCGTCCTCGGGAAACAGCGCATGCTCGAGCTCGAGCACGGCGGGCAGGTCGGCCTCGGTCATCTCCCGCACGATCATGCCGGACTGACCTTCTTCCGCACGCCGGGCGCACGCGCGTCGGGGCGGCGCAGATACAGCGGCTTCGGCGCGAGCAGCGGCGGGCCGGCGGCGCCGGACAGCCTGGTCACGGCCAGTTCGGCGAGTGCCGCTGCGGTGGGCAGCGGCGGGCCGGCGGCGGCGCCGAGCACCTCCGGGTACAGCGCGGCCCCCTCGCCGAGCACCGGCAGGCCGGGCGCGGCGGCGACGACTTCATCGGGCGGGCCGACGGCCACGTCGCCGGCCCGCGAGCGCGCCGAGTCATAGCGCGCCCAGTAGACCTCTTTGCGCCGGGCGTCGGTGGCCACCACGAAGGGGGTGTCCCGGCCGGACGCCCACGCGATGGCGTCGAGCGTGCAGACCCCGTGCACCGGGAGGCGCAGCGCGGTGCCGAGCGCGTGCGCGGTGGCCAGGCCGACGCGCAGCCCCGTGTAGGGGCCCGGGCCGACGCCCACCGCGATCGCGGAGATATCGGTGCGTACGGCTCCGCCCCGCGCCAGCACCTCCGCGATCGAGGGGGCGAGTAGCTCCGCGTGCCGCCGGTCAACGGTATGGGCGGCGGCCCGCAGCCGGGAGCCCTCGCCGGGCGCCCACTCCTGCAGCGCGACCGTGACCGCGGTCGTAGCGGTGTCGAAAGCCAGGACGAGCACGGACAACGAGGGTAGTCGAGAGTTCACTGTGTGGCGGCCAAAGCGGTCACCGCCTGGCGGGCCACGGTGGTCGCGCTGTTCATGGTGCGCACCTGTGGCAGCGGCCTGCCGTTGCCCGCGGGCGTCACGTCACCGCCCGCGTAGCGCACGGTGACCAGCACGTTGACGATGCGGACGTTGACGATGGCCTCGCCGAGCCCCTGCGCCTTGTCGGTGCTGTACGTCACGTACGCCTCGTCACCGAGGTCGACGATCACCTTGCGCGAGACGACGTGCTGGCTGGACGGCAACCCCTTGCCGCTCTGATCGGCCAGCTGCTCGCCCTGGAACGTCTGCCTGGCCACCGTGGTCGCCGACCGGCCGGCTGCGGCGCGGAGGGCGCGCAACTCCACGGTCAGCTGCCGACTGCGCGCCCCGCCGACCGCGGACCACGCGCAGTCGGTGTGCGTGTCGGTGGTGTCGGGGCTGCGCATGTTCGTCCGGTCGGCGTTCGGCACCAGCGAGTTCGCCGACGCGGCCCGGACGACCGTACAGGCGTCGGGGACGGCGCTGCGCTCGGCCGGCAATGACAGGGGGGAGTTGTTGACGGCGGCGGCGGACCGCTCGGCGCCGTCCGGCAGCAGGCCGTCGTCGCCCGACCGCTGGCGGGACAGGACGACCGCGGCGACGGTGATGATGATGACCGCCGTCGCCAGCCCGCCGGCAAGGATGACCGGCCACACGCTGTGGCCGTCCCTGCCCTTGTTGTCATAACCGCTCACCGGACCGACTCCCCTGTGATCCCAAACGTGGAAATCCAGCACCCGTTTTGCCGGGAAGGTGAGACTCATTCAGAAGCGTACGGCAAGGATCGCCTCTTACGGCACCCTTGACCATTTTGCAAGATCCAGGCTGTCCAGTCTTTCGTGACGTCCGCCGGGCATTATGGGTCTCGGGTTTACAGCGCGATCCCGTCGGCCCACCGGTCACCGATGCCAGTGAACCGGACAATTCGCTCCTCGTCGGCCGCGTCCCCCGACACGCCGTGCTCGGCCGTGCCGGTTTCGTGGGTGCCGGTTTCGGGGGTGCCGTCCTCGGCCGCCCTGATCAGCTCGATGACGAGGCGGTCGGACGCGAGCCCTTCGACCAGGCCGGCGCCCCACTCCACCACGGTGACCGCCTCGTCCAGCGAGGCGTCCAGGTCGATGTCGTCCACCTCGGCCAGACCGCCCAGCCGGTAGGCGTCGACGTGCACCAGGGCCGGACCCCCGGAAAGCGACGGATGCACCCGGGCGATGACGAAGGTCGGCGACGTGATGGGCCCGCGCACCTTGAGGCCCTCTCCGATGCCCTGGATCAGCGTGGTCTTGCCCGCGCCCAGGCCGCCCGACAGCACGACGAGATCGCCGGCGCGAAGCAGCCCGGCGAGCCGGACGCCGAGATCGCGCATGGCCCCGGCGGTCGGCACCCGCAGCCCGCCGTGCCGCCCGTGCTCGCCGTGATCGCGGTGCCCGCCAGACGGCTCGCTCATGCCGTGCCCCCCGCCTGGCCCTGGGCGGTATCGGTCGGCGCGTGGCGCGGTGCGGCGGCGGGGACGCGGTCGAGCAGACCGCGCAGCACGTCGGTCACCAGGTCGGGAACCTCCAGCATGAGGACATGACCGGCCGCGGGGATCTCCACCAACTCCGATCCGGGAACCGCCTCGGCGATCGCGCTGCCGTGCGGGGTCGGCGTGAGCCGGTCGGCACCGCCCGTCAGCACGATGGTGGGCACCCGGCCGAGCACCTCGAGCGCCCCGGTCCTGTCGTGCGCCATCAGCTCGGGATAAAACTCCGCGATCACGTCGACCGGGGTCGAGCGGATCATCTGCTCGAGGAAGTCGACGACCGCCGGGCTGACGTCCTTGCCGGCGAAGGCCATGCGACGGGTCAGCATGAAGGAGATGTCGGCACCGGCCCGC
Source organism: uncultured Thermomonosporaceae bacterium (assembly GCA_937891035.1). GTDB lineage: Bacteria > Actinomycetota > Actinomycetes > Streptosporangiales > Streptosporangiaceae > CALAED01. The sequence continues at coordinate 4,061 of CALAED010000564.1, forward strand.
CTGACTTGCTCGACGATCCGGGCGCGGTTGCCGAGCGAGCGCATGACGCTGGGCGCGATGGGGCGCATCGCCTTGGCCATGACCAACGGGAACCCCAGCGTCATCTCCTTGAGCTTGCCCGCCGACGTGTTGATGAGCGCCACGCCCATCACCTGCTCGCCGAACAGTTCGGGCCGCCGTTCGGCGAGCGCCATGATGCTCATGCCGCCCATCGAGTGCCCGACGAGGACCACCTTGTCGTCCGGCTTGACCGTCGCCCGCAGCACCGCGCTCAGATCGGCACCCGTCTGGTCGATGGTCGCGTGGGTCGGCTTGCCGCGCCCGGACCGGCCGTGGCTGCGCTGGTCCCAAAAGACCATCCGCTGGTCCTTCAGATCGCGGCGTTGATAGTGCCAGGAGTGCTGGTTGAGCGTGTACCCGTGGCAGAACACGATCGTGATCGGCGCGTCGTCGGGGCCGTCGACCTCGACGTGCAGCGGCAGTCCGTCGTCCGCGAGTACGGTGAGAGCCCGCCCGCGCAGCGTGCCCAGCGGCTCGTCGGCCTGCGGATCGGGCCGGAACCTGACCCGGCCCACCGCGTACCTGCTGATGCCGACCGCGGCGCCGAGGCCCGCGGCCGCCCCCAGCCCGACCACGGCACTCGCGATGCCCAGCGCCCTTTTCTTCTTCACTCCGACCCCTTATGTACTACCTCGTCGTACGCGCGGGGCACCCGTGGCCCGATGCGCGTGGTGACGATCTCATAGGAGATGGTGCCGATCGCGTCGGCCCAGTCCTGCGCCGTCGGCTCGCCGTGATCGCCGGGGCCGAACAGGATGACCTCGTCACCCGCCGAGATGTCGTCGTCGCCCATGTCGATAACGAACTGGTCCATGCAGACGCGCCCGGCGATCCGCCGCCGCCGGCCGGCCGCGAGGACCTCGAGCGCGTTGGAGCCGTGCCGCGGCACTCCGTCGCCGTACCCGGCCGGGATCAGCGCGAGCGTCGTCTCGGCCGGGGTGTGGTAGGTGTGACCGTACGATACGCCGCTGCCCGCCGCGACGCGCTTGGTCAGCGCGACGCGGGCGGTGAGGGTCATCGCGGGCCGCAGCCCGAACGTGCCGGCCCGCGGAATGGGGCTGTGGCCGTAGACGGCGATCCCGGGGCGGACGAGATCAAAGCGCGCCGCCGGGATCGTCAAGGTGGCCGCCGAGTTGGCCAGGTGCCGGACCTCGGGACGCAGCCCTGACTTCTCGGCCAGTTCGATCGCCTCGGCGAACACGTTGAGCTGCCGCTGGATCGACGGGTGCCCCGGCTCGTCGGCGCACGCGAAATGCGAGAACAGCCCGACGACCTTGATGTGCCCGGTGGCCTCGGCGGCGAGGGCCGCGTCCACGAGCGCCGGCCAGTCGTCCGGTGTCGCGCCGCCGCGGGACATCCCGGTGTCGGTCTTGAGATGCACCCGCGCCGGCCGGCCGACCCGCGCGGCGGCGGCGGCGATCTCGGTCACGAGCCGGACCGTCCCGGCGGCCAGGTCGATGTCGCGGGCCACCCCCCGGTCGTACGGCTCGCCCGGCGTGCCGAGCGCGACCAGGATGGGGACATCGAAGCCGGCGGCGCGCAGCGCCAGCGCCTCGGGCAGGATCGCCACGCCGAGCCAGGTCGCGCCGCCCGCCAGCGCCGCCCTGGCCGTCGGGGCCGCGCCGTGCCCGTACCCGTCGGCCTTGACCATGGCCATCACGGCGGCGCCGCCGGCGCGTTCGCGCAGCAGCGTCACGTTGTCGCGGATGGCGGCCGGCGAGATGCTCGCCCGCGCTGGAACCTCCATGTCTGTCAAGTCTGCCGACTCCTTGCTCCCGCCGTGTCATTGTGCTCATTCCTTGAGACGAATCACACCAGGCGATACTCACGTTCGGCGACCGGGCGACGCCGGCGGGGTACGCCGCGTGGGCGCGTCAGTGCGCTCCGGACAGCCGACGAATCGCGGCCGGCAGCCAGGTGACGACGTCGGAGGCGCTGATCGGCGCCATCCCGCCGCCGCCCGCCTCGCCGTGACCGTCCGTGCCGTCGGGGCCGTCGGAGCCGTCGGCGCCCGCGGCGGCGAGGCGCGCCGCCAGACTGTGCACGTACGCCCCGGTCGTGGCCCCGTCGAGGGGCGCAAGACCGCCGGCGAGCAACGCCCCGATCAGGCCGGACAGCACGTCGCCGGTGCCGGCCGTGGCCAGCCACGGCGTACCGTTGGTGTTCACCCGGACCGGTCGGCCGGCTTCGGCGATCAGCGTCGTCGATCCCTTGAGCAGCACGGTCGCGGACAGTTCGGCCGCCGCCGTACGCACGTGCTCAAGCCGGCGCGCCTCGATCTCCTCGCGCGCCACCCCGCCGCCGAGCAGCCTGGCCAGCTCTCCCGCGTGCGGGGTGAGCACGGTCGGCGCCGCCCGGCGCAGCAGGTCGCGACGGCGGGCCAGCACGGTCAGGCCGTCGGCGTCAACAAGCACCGGCACATCCGTGCCAAGGACGCCGGCGACCAACGACTCGGCGTGGTCGTCCGTACCGAGTCCCGGGCCTACCACCCACGCTTGGACCCGGCCGGCGGCCAGGGCCGCGGCGGCGTCGCCGCGCTCGATGACCGTCGTCACGACCTCGGGCCAGCGGTGCCGGACGAGCTCGACGACGGGACGTACGGACACGAACCGCACCATCCCCGCACCGCCATGGACGGCCCCGCCGGAACTGAGCACGGCGGCGCCGGTGTATTGCTCACTGCCGGCCAGCACGCCGAGGACGCCCCGGCGGTACTTGTCCGACTCCGGGCTCGGGCGCGGCAGCCGGATGTCCGCCGACCACACCGCGACCACGTCCGGCTCTGGTAGGTCGGGCCGCAGCCCGATGTCGATGAGTTCGACGACGCCGCTGTGGGACGCGCCCGGGTCGATGAGCAACCCCGGCTTGTGGGTGCCGAAGGTGACGGTCACATCCGCCCGGACCGCCGCTCCGTCCACCTGCCCGGTGCCGGCGTCGACGCCGCTCGGCACGTCACAGGCGACCACCGTTGCCGTCGTGTGCGCGGTGCGGGCCGCCAAGGTCGCGTACGGTTCGCGCAGGGCCCCGCGCCCGCCGATGCCGGTGAGCCCGTCTATCACGAG
>CALAED010000565.1 GCA_937891035.1 uncultured Thermomonosporaceae bacterium
CGCGGCGTCGTTCTCGGCGGAGCGGCTGTCGGTCGACGAGATCATCGAGCCGGGCCGGACCCGGCATGTCGTCGCGGCCGCGCTGCGATCGCTCGCGGGGGCGATGCGGCCGCGGTTCCGGCACGACAACCTGCCGCAGTGATCGCGCCTTGCTCGCGCGGTGATCGTGGGGTGATCGTGGGGTTGCTCAGTCGGCCGCACGAAGAAACTCGTCGACCAACGCGACGAAGCGGTCGTGCTCCTCGACGTGCGGCATATGGCTGGAGTCCTCGAAGATCTCCCACTTCACGTTCGGCAGGCGGCGCCACAGCGGCTCGGCGGCGCGTGGCGTCACCTCGTCGTGACGTCCGGTGACGAGCAGGACCGGCACCTCGACCTGGTGCAGCCGGTCAGTGATGTCCCAGTCCCGCAAGACCCCCGTCATGGTGAACTCGCTGGGCCCGGCCATGGTCTCGTAAACGGTGGAGTCCTTCGCGAGCGCCGCCAAGGTGGACATCACCTCGTCGGGCACCGGCCTGGCCCGGCAGACGTGGCGGCCGTAGAAGACCCGGATCGCCTTCTGGTACTCCGCTGAATCGGTCGTGCCGGCCGCCTCGTGGCGTTCGATCGCCGTACGCGCCTCGGCCGGCAGGCCCGCCACCAGGCCGGCGACCTCCTCGAGGTAGAGGGCGCTCGAAGCGAAGGCGTCGGCGACCACGACGGAGCGCAGCCCGCTCGGGCGCCGGACCGCCAACTCCAGTGCCAGCATTCCGCCCCAGGAGTGACCGAGCAGGTGGAAGCCGTCGGCGAGCCCGAGATGGTCGATGAGGCTCTCAAGCTCCCGTACGAACAACTCGACGGTCCAGAACTCGGCGGGCGCCCCGGGCCGACGCCCGGACCGTCCGTTGCCGAACTGGTCGTAGAACACGCACGGCCGCCCGGCGCCGGACAGCCGCGCCACCCGCAGTAGGTAGTCATGGGTGAGACCCGGCCCGCCGTGGCAGACGACAAGCGGCAGCCGGTCGGCCGCGGGCAACGCGTCCTCGACCAGGAGATACCACGTCTGGAGCCCCTGCCGGTCCATGACTCCTTCTGTCGTCCGGCCGGTCGGTATGGAAGTCATCGGTCATCTCCGGGAGGAGTCAGCAACGGCCACAGCGTCTCGCCATCTTCACCGGCCGAACTGACCAGGCGCTGACCTCGCGCTGACGGATTCCACCCACCTGCATTTCGGGGAGTAACTTGCAGGGCACGTGTGAGTAAGGTCGTGATCTTAGGCGAGGAGAGACGCCATGACCGCACAACCCCAGACCGCCGCCGTCGAGTACGGCTACCTGCACCCGACCTTCGTGTACTTCGACGATCTCGATTCCATGGGGATGGTGCACAACGCGCGGTACGCGATCATGGTGGAGCGGGCCCTGACGACCTTTTGGCACCAGCGTGGCTACACCCGCGTGAACGGCGTGCCGACCCACCCCGACACCGTCGTCGCTGTGGTCGAGTACTCGATCAGCTACAAAGTGCCCGTGATCGGCCCCGGCGACATCTTCATCCATCTGTGGGTGGACCGGATCGGCACGACGAGCGTGACGTACGGCTTCCGCGCGGTGTCCGCCGATCGCGCCGTCGTGCACGCCGAGGGGCACAGGGTGCACATCCGGCTCGACGAGGAGACCTTGCAAAAGGCGCCGTGGGCGGAGGAGACCCGGGCCATCTACGAGTCGCTCCGGCCCACGTAGCTCAGCGGCGTGGCTCAGCGGCGTGGCTCAGCCGGTACGACAGGCCACCGCGTCCTTGTGTCGCTAAGACAGGTCGCCGCCCACGGGGTCCGCGCCTTCGGCGCCCTCCGGCCCGTCCCGCGTGACGAACGCGGCGACCGCCGCCCGGTTGGACACCCCCAGCTTCGCGAAGACCTTGGACAGATGCATCTCCACGGTCTTCTCCGAGATGTGCAGCGACTTGGCGATGAGCCGATTGGTGAGCCCTTCGCTGACCAGGCTCGCGATCTGCCGTTCCCGGTCGGTGAGGCCGGCGACCGTGCCGTCGGCGCCGGCGCCGACGCCGCTGACCTTCGAAGTGCGCGCGGCGAGCCGGCGCCGCTCCTTCCGCGCGTATCGCACCAGGGTCGTGGCGCCGAGCTGTTCCAGCCCCAGCTGCGCGTCCTTCAGTTCACGCGCGGCGTCGTCGTAGCTGCCGTTATGCCAGAGGGCGAGCCCGAACGTCACCCTGGCACGCAGCGCGTCGACCCTCATGCCGGCCGACGTCAGGCCGCGGACCGCCTGTTCGGCGGCCGACAGCGCGGCCTCCGGCTCCACCGCGAGCAGCGCCTGGGCGCGGGCCAGCAGCGCGAGCGCACTGTTGCCGGGTTGGTTGAGGATCTTGGCCGCGGCCATCGCGGAGTCCGCCCAGCCGGCCGCGGCCTCCGGCCGGCCGAGAGCCAGTTCCGCGCGGGTGAGCAGTTCGTACCAGGCGAGCCGAAAGCAGGCGTCGGCCGCGGGCACATTGATGGCGCCGGAGGAGTTCGCCAGGGCAATGCAACCCTCGACGTCGCCGCTCATCAGCTTGGCCTCGGCCAGCATCCGCGCGGCGATGGCCGCGAAGCCGGCGACCGTGGCGTTCAGGTGATCGGCCGCGAGGTTGCCGCTCTCCACGGCCCGGTCGAACCGGCCCAAGATCGTGTCGGTCCACGCCAGCATCGAGTGCGCACTGGCCATCTGGTCGGGACTGCCGGACCGGTGGGCGAGATACACCGCGTACTCGGCGGCGGCCTGCGCCTCGCGTAACAGGCCCCGGTTGTAGAGAGCGAAGACCTGGCCGACCAGCAGGTGGGGCAGAGCAAGCAGCCGACCCGCCCGGGTGGCGAATTCGACCGCCTTGTCGAAGTGCCGGAGGGCGTCGTCCCAGCATTCGAGCAGGGAGTCGGTCCAGCCGATCCAGACCACCGCGTCCAGGCTGTAGGCGAAGTCACCGTCGAGCATCCTGTCCAGGATCGCGGTGGCCTCGGCATGATGCCGGGCGGCGGCTTCGCGGTTGCCGGCACGGACGTTCGCCTTGGCCATCAGGCCGTGACAGGCCATCTGCCGCGACTTGTCCTTGCTGCGCTGCGCGAGCTGTAACGCCTCCTCGGCCCAGCGGCAACAGGCGGCCCAGTCGCCGCCGCTCAGCTCTCGGGCGGCGATCTCGAACGCCAGGGCGGCCCGCCCCCCGAGATGTTCGTCGCCGAGGGCGGCGAGCTCGGCTCGTAATAAGGCGTCGGTCTCCGCGTGGGCGCCGAGCAGCCGCTGCACCATCCCGGTGAACGCGACCGCCTTGGCGTGCTGGTCGGCGGGCTCCCCGGGCAGGAATCGCAACGCCTGATGCATGATGTCGCGGCACTCGCGCAGGTTTCCCGCCGCGCCCTTGGCCTTGGCGAGCCGCACCAGCAGCCGGGCCCGGCGCTCGGCGAGCTCGGCCTGCTTCGGCAGCACGCGCAACGCGGTGGTCAGCCACGACGCCGCCGTGATCGGCTCGGTCCCGGAGATGGCCCGCGCCGCCTCGTCCAGCACGTCGACCGCTTTGAGGTCTCCGTGTTTGGCCCACTGCTCGACGTGCGGCGCCCGCTCGGTCGCGGACGCCCCGCGACTGCGCAGGATGCGGTCGGCCCGGATGTGGAAGTCCATCCGGGTGCTCAGCTCGCAGCCCTCATAGACCGCGCGGTGCACCACGGGATGGCGGAACGCGAAGTAGGGCCCTCTGGCCACGGGGTGGATCAGGTCGCGGCTGATGAGCACGCCGAGCGCCTGGAGGGTCACCGCCTCCGGCCAGTCCAGCGTGCCGGCGACCAGGTCGGCGTCGAATTCGCAGCCGATCACCGCCGCGGCGTTGGCGACGGTGCGGACCGCCGGCGTCACCCCGCCCAGTTCACTGAGGAACGCCGCGTAGTGGTCGGATCGGGCGGCCCGGGCGAGCCCGCGCGCGCCGCCGCCGGGGCGTGCGGGGGCAATGATCCGCTCCGAGATGAGGGCCTTGAGATAGGCGGGGTTGCCCCAGCTGTCCTCATAGAGCTTCCGCCGCCAGGTCGCGATGCCCTGTCCGGCCAGGATCTCCTCGACCTCCTGCTCGGACAGCGGGCCGAGGTGGAGATGGGTGACCGCGATCTGCGGGGACCAGCCGGTGACGGCCGACCGGAGCCTTGTGTTCAACTGGCGGTCGCGGTAGCCGAGCACGAACAGCACCGGCGCCTTCGGCGGGTGGTGCAGCAGGCTCGCCAGCAGGTCGAGGGAATGCGGGTCGGCGGTGTGCAGCTCGTCTAAGATCAGCACGAGCGGGAGGACGGCGATGCTTTCGAGCACCTCACGGACCTTCGCGGCATCGCCGAGGTCGGTCGGGGAGGGACGCTGACGGTCGTCGAAGGCGTCGGTGAACGCGCTGTACGGCACGTCCCGCCGGCTACAGAGGCCCCAGCTGGCCAACACGACCGTGCCCCTGGCCTGGGCCGCCTTGGCGAACTCGCTCAGCAGCGCCGTCTTGCCGATGCCGGCGTCGCCGGTCACCTCGGCGAGCCGGGGGGCAGAGTCCTCGTGAGTTAGCTGATCGAGGATGCCCAGCAGCTCGCCCAGCTCGGCTTCGCGTCCAACCAGGCCCGAAGATCGATCTATGGTCAGTTGATCCCGCTGCCATGGCGAGGTGCTCCTCGCCGGCTCGATCAAGTGATCAGACTGCGTCATTGTGTCATCCCTGCCATCAGACGGTCGCTCCACGAACACGCCCAAATGCCAACTGTCTGGTCAGACTTCCACCCCCGAGAAGTTCGGTTGCAAAGGCAGATCGTATTTCTCAACTCGCCGGAAAGTATCCTCCCGAAATAGCTTGTGACCAAGAGCCGGTAGGAATTCGCAGGTCAGCTCGATCGGCGGCGCTAAGCCCCCGCTGAGCCGTGGTCGCGGACGAGAGGGTCAAGCCCGCGACGGCGCCAAGAGCGGGCACTTCTCAAATACTCACTGAGAGCACCTGATTACCCGCCGAGACAGCGACCCGGGGGCGATGTCAAAGCCACGGCTCCATCAGCATGCTCCAGTTCGGCGAAGAATTTCCGAACGTCCGCGGCCTCTTATCCCCCAACCATTCTGAACAGATCCCTGACCACATGAAGACCCGCTCGTCGATGGGGTCGTAGGCCTGCCGGCCGGCGGCGTCAGGCGTGCAGGCTGCCCTCGGCGACGATGACGGCCGAGCCGGCGACCTCGACCACGTCGATCTGGTCGCCGTGCCCGACGGCCCGCGCGTACAGGCGCGATGGCCGGCCGATCTCCGCGCCCTGCCTGATCTCGATCTCCTGCCCGAAGTCGATGCGGCCGTGCCGGGCGAGATGCACCGCCAGCGGCCCGGCGGCCGAGCCGGTGGCCGCGTCTTCCGGGATGCCCATGGACGCCCCGAACATCCGGGTCTTCCACTTCGTTCCCGACCCGGCGAAACAGTTGACCCCGGTGTCGTGCGTCTTGAGCCGGGCGAGGTCGGGGTCGAGCGCGGCGACCGCGTCCTCGTCATCCAACTCGACGTAGACGTGCCGCGGGCCGTTTTGATAGACCTCGACCGGCAACGCGGACGCCTTGACGCCGATGGCGGCCAGCAGTTCGTCGGTGCGGTCGTAGGGCTGCCAGGTCGGAATCGGCTGTCGCATCCGGCCGGCGACGACCCGCCCGTCCCGGCGCGCCAACTCGACCGGCACCACGCCGGCGCCGGTCTCCAGGCGGATCGTCTCGAGCCGGGTCGACCCGCCGAGCAAGATCGCGGTGCCGAGCGTCGGGTGCCCGGCGAACGGCAACTCGTTCGTCGGGGTGAAGATGCGGATCCGCGCGTCGCCGCCGGCCTCGGCGGGCAGCACGAACACGGTCTCGGACAGGTTCATCTCGCGGGCGATCCGCTGCATTCGCGCACTGGGTATGCCCTGCCCATCGGTGTAGACGGCGGCCGGGTTCCCCTCGAGGGGAGTGTCGGTGAACACATCCACGATCTTGTATGGGTGCATGGCCAACAAGCTATTCAACTGGTGATCTCCGTGCCACAGGTTTGCTCGCCGGGCGCGGAACGCGCGGCAACGGCGGTCAGGGGGCGAGGCTGAAGGGCGGGTATTGGTCGGTGAGCAGCAAGAACGCGTACGCGATTACACGGTTGTGCCAGCGCACCACCGCGACCACGAAGTCGAACAGGTCCTTCGGGTAGGTCCCGGTGAACAGGATGGCGAACCAGGCGATCACCACCGCCACGAAGACGCCGAGGTCGAGGAAGATCAGCACGATGTAGTGGGGGAGCGCCAGCAGCCACTTGACCAGGGGCAGCCACCGGTTGAGGTCGCGCGGCACGTCTGGGTACGGCACGTCGACGTGCACGTTTTGGTGTTCGTCGGTCGACGGATACTCATCGCGCAGCAACAGCCAGTAGGCCCCCGCGCGGTTCGAAAAGCGCAGCAGCTCGAGGTTCCAGTCGAACCACCAGCGCGGGTACTTCCGCCGGAAAAGGATCATCAGCAGCGGCCCGGCGAACAGCAGGCCGCCCGCGCTGGACAGCATCGCGCGACCGGGCAGGGAGACGTAGCCGCCGCTGACGCTGGCGAGCACGATGGCGATCGGGATGATCCACAGGAAGCGCAGCCCGGTGGTGAGCCGGTCCAGCGGTCGGTCGGGATAATCGACCGAGTAGGTCAGCGGATATCCGGGCGGCGGCCCCGGCGGCCCCGGCGGGCCTGACGATGGGGGACCGGGCGGCGGGGGACCGGGCGGCGGCGGGCCGGCATCCGGCGGGACGCTCGTGGCCATCGAGGACTCCTGAGAACAATGCGACCGTGTGTTCTCAGAATTTCCGCCGCATGCCTCGAATAACCCGGGTAGGCCGTTTTTCCCCGCCCTTGGTGAACCGCTGGCGAAATGGCGGTGGAACGCCTATCAAGTCATGGTGAAATGCGCTGACAAAGCCAGGCGAGGGCCAGCGGATAGCGGTAGTCAATGGCCATGTGCCCGGATTCGAACAGCTCGAAATGGATGACGTCGGCGGCGACTCCGGCATCGGCAAGCGCCTGCCGGAAGGCCTGCGCCCCGAGGTCGAGGTACCATTCGTCCTTGGTGCCGCCATCGATCCAGATCGCGCGCAGCGAGCGGACCGCGTCGGCGTACCGCGGCACCATCCGTACCGGGTCGAGATCAAGCCAGCGCTGCCACAGATCGGGGCGGAGCACGCCGGTCCGCGGATCGAACGGCAGCTCGGGGGTGCCGTCGTCGCGAGCGGAAAAGCAGGCGGTCACCCCGAGCAACATGAGCAGGTTGTGGTCTTCGTCTTTGGTGAAGGACGTCCGGCCGCGAAAGTCACGCCACCAGGCGAGGATGTCGCCGTCGTAAGGCCGCAGATGACGGACGGCGTCGGCGAATTCGGGGATATAGCAGTACTCATAAAGCGCGTCACCGGCGTGCGTGGCCAGCGCGCCGAATAGATCAGGGCGCAGCATCGGCGTGATCATCGCGCCGAAGCCGCCGCTCGACTTGCCGGTGATCGCCCGATGCGCGCGGTCGGCGAGCGTACGGTAACGGCCGTCGACCCACGGCACGACCTCGTCGCACAGGTAGGAGTGATAGCGACCGGTGCCGGGAGAGTCGACGAACTGGCTGCCGCCATAGGCCGTCCAGGCGTCAACGTAGACCACGATCGCGGGCGGCGCGTCGCCGCGGGCGAACACCGCGTCGGCTGTCTCGATGAACGGCTGGCGGAACGCCGCGCGATTGCGCCACATCGCGACGTGCCCGGTGTACCCCTGGATCACATACACCGAGGGATGGCGGCGCTCCGGCTCGGCGTCGTAACCGGGCGGAACGTAAACCCACAGCGGGCGTTCGTGCGGATCGCCGAGCGGGTTGCCCCGCAGCAGGTCACTCGTGATCACGTGTTCGTCGATGCGTCCGGCGAGTTCGGCCGACCAAGGCAGCATGACCTCGACGCTAACAGGCGCAGATACGGCGATCTCCGGTTGATCACCTTATCCACGTTGATCACCTTCTGGGGTGACTTGCGAATTTCTGATGGCGAACGTATGTTCGAGTTGCGAGCGCCGCCTGCCTTCCCCCTGGCGGTTCCAGGGACTTCGTCGGGCAGGGGAGCAGCTTGTGAGTCGCGTCTATGGCGACGCCATCGATGTGTGGACGGTCGAGGGCCGCCCGGTCAGGTTCGTGTGGCGGGGCCGGCTCTACTCGGTGCGGCAGGTCCTCGAACATTGGGTCACCACTCGTGACTGGTGGCGAGAACAGCACCCCGAGGCCGAGACGGCGACCGAACGGGAGTTCTGGCGGGTCGAGGCCGCTCCGAACGGCGAGATCGGGGTGTACGAGCTGCGCTTCGACGCGGCCACCGGCACATGGATGCTCTCTCGCGCCTGGGACTGATGGGATGGACCCCTTCATCCACCTGCGGACCGCTTCGGCGTACTCGCTACGGTACGGCGTCGCGCGGCCGGACGCACTCGTCCGCCAGGCGGCCGAGTTCGGCATGGACGCGCTCGCGCTGACCGATCGCGACGGCTTGTACGGCGCCGTCAAACACCTCATCGCCTGTGTGAAGTACGACGTCCGGCCGATCCTGGGCGCCGACCTCGAGCTCGCCGCCGGCGGCAGGGTGGTGACGCTGGCCACGGGGCGGCGCGGCTGGGCGTCCCTGTGCCGGCTGGTGACCGCCACCCACCTGACCGGGCCGCGCGCCGCTACCAGGGGAACGGCTCGGGCGGCGGTGACCACGCCCGAACTGATCGCCGCACACGCCGCCGGCCTGGTCGTGCTGCTCGGCCCCGCATCCGACGTGGGGCAGGCGATCGCCGCGCGGCGTCCCGACCTCGCCGCCGCCCGGCTGGCGGCTTGGCGGGAGCGGGCCGGCGACGTGGCCATCGAGATCGTCGACCACCAGGGCAAGGGGGAGTCATACCGGGCGGCCCGCATGCTCGCCCTCGCCAAGGAGGCGGGGGTGCCCGCGGTGCTGAGCAACGCCGTCCGCTACCTCGATCCGGCCGACAGCCCGGTGACGCACGTGCTCGACGCCGCCCGCAAGCTCGTCCCGCTGCACCGCCGGCATGTGGAGGACCAGACCGGCCAGGCGTATTTCAAGTCCGGCAAGGAGATGGCGCAGGTCGCCGAGCTGGTCTGCGGCCCCGACCGCGACGCTGCCGGCGACCTGTTCGCGCAGACCCGGCGGCTGGCCGAACGGTGCGTACTCGACCCGGAAGGCGATCTAGGCCTGGGACGTACCCATCTGCCCGAAGTGACCGTCGACGCACCGGGCGGCCGCGGCGGCCGCCCGGCCACGATCGCCGCCGCGTTCGCCATGTTGCGGGCACGGTGCGCCGAGGGGCTCGTGCGCCGCGGGTACGACGGCGACGCGCGGGCGCGGGACCGGCTCGCGCACGAGCTCGGCATCATCGAACGCCGCGGCCTCGCCGCGTACTTCCTTGTTGTGGCCGATGTCGCCGCGTTGATCAGGTCGTACGGCATCCGCTGCGCGATCCGCGGGTCCGGCGCCGGCTGCCTGGTCAACTACCTGCTCGGCATCGGCGACCTCGATCCGCTCCGGCACGAGCTGGTCATGGAGCGGTTCCTCGCCGACAGCCGCGAAGGGCTGCCCGACATCGACCTCGACGTAGAGTCCGCCCGCCGGCTCGAGGCGTACCACGCGATCTTCGACAGGTACGGCGACGACCGGGTGGCGTGCGTGTCCATGCTGGAGACCTACCGCGCGCGCAGCGCGATCCGCGATGTCGGCGCCGCGGTGGGGCTGCCGCCCGCCGAGATCGACGTGATCGCCAAGGCGTTCCCGCACGTGCGCGCACGCCGGCTCGGGGCCGCGCTCCGCGACCTGCCCGAGCTGCGCGACTCCGGGCTCGCCCGCCTGGCCGAGGGCCGGCTGGCCGGCCTCTTCAGGATCGCCGAGCGGCTCGACGGGCTGCCCAGGCACGTCGCGCTGCACCCGTGCGGTGTGCTGCTGTCCGACGTGACGCTGCGCGACCGTACGCCGGTGGAAAAAAGCCTCCTCGGCTTTCCGATGAGCCAGTACGACAAAGACGACGTGGAGGAGATGGGGCTGCTCAAGCTCGACGTCATCGGGGTGCGGATGCAGTCGGCGATGGCGCACGCGGTCGCGGAGATATCCCGCGTGTCCGGGGGCGGGGAGCGGGTCGAGCTCGAGGAGGTCCCGGCCGACGACGAGCCGACCTACGAGCTGATCCGTACGTCGCGCACGCTGGGGTGCTTCCAGATCGAGTCGCCAGGGCAGCGCGAGCTGGTGGCCAAGCTGGGGCCCAGGACCATGACCGACCTCGTCATCGACATCTCCTTGTTCCGGCCGGGCCCGGTCAACTCCGACATGATCACCCCGTTCCTCGACGCCAGGCACGGCCGGCGCCGCGTCGAGTATCCGCATCCCGCGCTGGCCCCTGCGCTGGCGGAGAGCAACGGCGTGGTGGTCTTCCACGAACAGGTCCTGCGGATCATCGACGTGATGACCGGGTGTGGCCTGTCCACGGCCGAATGGCAGCGGCGGCGGCTGGGCGACGACGACACGAAGGACGACGTCGAGGCGTGGTTCCGCGACGAGGCGAGGCGGAACGGATACGACGCGGCCGTGATCGACCGGGTCTGGTCCGCGCTGTCGGCGTTCGGCGCCTTTGGGTTCTGCAAGGCCCACGCCGCCTCGTTCGCGCTGCCGACCTATCAGTCGGCGTGGCTGAAGCGGCACCATCCGGCGGCGTTCTTCGCCGGAGTGCTCACCCACGATCCCGGGATGTACCCCAAGCGCGCCATCCTCGACGACGCCAGGCACTTCGCGATCCCGATCCTGCCGCTCGACGTCAATCGCTCCGCCGCGGCCTGGCGCGTCGAGCCGGTCGAGGGCGCCGCCTCCCGGGGGATCAGGGTGGCGTTGTCGGAGGTCAAGGGGATAAGCGAGGACGAGGTCGCGCGCATCGTGGCCGGCCGGCCGTACGTCTCGCTTGGCGACTTCTGGCGGCGCGCGCAGGTGTCCAGGCCGGTGGCCGAACGGCTCGCGCTGGTCGGCGCGTTCGACGCGCTGCCCGGCGTCCGGTCGGCGGCGTCGCGCCGCGACCTGATGTGCCAGGTCGGCGTCCTCGACCGGGTCGGCGGCCGGGTGACCACCGGCCAACTGCCGCTTGGACCATTTCCGGACGAACCGGCGCCGGACGAACCGGTGCTGGACGGGCCGTCTTCGGACGCGGGCGCCGATCTTT
>CALAED010000566.1 GCA_937891035.1 uncultured Thermomonosporaceae bacterium
CCGCCGCGATCGCTCCGCCCGCCGCGATCGCTCCGCCCGCCACGATCGCTCGGGCGGCCGGGTCCGCCGCGCCCGCGGAGCAGCAGGACCGCGCCGATCAGCGAGACGAGCAGGCACAGCATCATGGGTGCCTCGGCGAGCAGCCGGCTGGCCCACAGACCGGTCGGCAGCAGATAGAACAAGGTCTCGGCGAGCAGGGCCTGGGTGAGCCGCATCCCGGCGGCCAGCGCGAGCACCACGATCGCGACCCCGCAGGCCACTCCCAGCGCGGCCGAGCCGATGACGAATCCGATCCTGCCGAAGACCCACACGAACGGTACGGTCGACAGCGCATAACCGGGGCGCGAGGCAAAGATGCGCTGGAAGCGAACCGGTGCCGAGCGTGGCAGATCGGTCCGATAGCGCAGGCAGCCCGCATAACTGAGTTCGGAACGTTGATAGTTGCGGCAGGTGAGCCGCGCCGCGATCGCGTCCGCGTCGCGCGCGGGGTATCCGGCGCGGCGAAACGCGTCGCGGGCGTACCAGAACGTGTCCGGAGTCGCCCGCGACTCGCCGCCCGACCACCGCAGCAGCCACAGACCGCCGCCCAGGAACACCGCGACGAGAACGATCGCGGCCAATCGCCGCCAGCGCCGGCGACACACGACCGTCCGGACCGAAGCCGTAGCGGTGGTGACCGACGCGGTAGTGGCTGACATAACTCGAGACTATTGGCGGGCGGGTACGCTCCGGAATGCGACGGCGCTGCGGTTTCGGGGGTTTTATCCATGCTTTTGTACGAACTTCCCGTGGTAGCGGAATCGCGGTCGCGTTTTCGACCTTTTCGAGAAGCTTCATAGGGCGGCCCGTACCCGCCGGTTGAGGAAATGGCTGCCTTCTCCGCGGGGGGCTCCGGGTCGCGTGTCCGAATTGTGGCGCTTCTTCCGGTTGCCTCGGTGAACTCGGCCACTGCGGATCCCAGCGAGATCCGGCCGAGGAGCCGAACCGCCGATGGCGAAGACCCAGCGTCCCGCCCGGGCGGTCGCGTGCCCGGGTGTCCCAGCCCCGGGGGCGTCCGCCCCCGGGGATCCGGCGTCCGGCGGCCAGGCGTCCGGCGGCCAGGCGTCCGGGGTCAGCGGTCGGGCAGGTCGAGGCGGTGGACTCCTCCGTTCACGGTGCCCGCGAACAATGCGCGTCCGTCCTGACTGATCGTGAGCGACTCGACGGCGAGGTTTTCCAGCCCAGCGGAGATGTTCTCCCACGTACGGCCGCCGTCCGTGCTGCGCAGCACGCCACGGCCGCCCTTGATCAGCCCGTTCGCCACGTGCGTCGTCGTCGCGGCGTAGACGGTGTTCGGCTCCACGGGGGAGACCACGATCCTGCTCACCTTCATCTGAAGCGCACCGCTGTCGGCGTCGCGGAACGTACGCCCGCCGTCATCGCTCCACCGGAGCGTCTCACCGCCGGCGATGACGCGGCGTCCGGTGACGCTGATCGCGGTGACCGGGCCGGACAGTACCTGGGTGACGGTGGTGCCGAAGTCGTCCGAGCGGTACAGCCCCTTGGCGCTGCCCAGCCACAGCCGGTCCGGGTCGGCCGGATCCGCCGCGACCGTCGTGAAGTTCTCCTTGTGGAAGAGCTTCTTCCAGGTGGCTCCGCCGTCACGGGTCACGTAGAGTCCGGCTCCGTTCAGGCTCCAGGAGGGCACGACGACGCGGTCGGGGTCGGTGGGCCCGACGACGAGGTCGAAGGCGGTCTCGGCGCCGGTCCCCCTGCCCGTCCACGTGGCGCCGCCGTCTGTGCTTCGGTAGAAGTAGAACGTCGAGGTCGCCGCCTTGCGGATCTTCCACAAGGTGCCTGGCTGCGACGGCGAGACGGCCAGTTGACCGATCCGGGTGCCGATGTGGGCCTCACTGCCCGTCAGCCCCCACTCTGAGGTCCCCGGCGTGACGTCTCCGGCGGGCAGCGCGGTGCGGTACGCGTCGGAATCGGTGCCGGCGAGCAGCATCGGCCGTCCGGTGGAATCGGCCGTCGCGACGAGGGAGTACACGGTCATTCCCGGCACCCCGATCCGCTGGGCCGGGGCGCCCGCGGTGGTCCGGAACAGCCCGGCCTGGCTCGACGCGAACAGCAGGGAGTCACCGCCCCACGGCACCACGTCGAACTCGGAGGCGCCGTTGATCGGCGCCGGGTACGCCGTCCAGGTACGGCCGTGGTCGCGGCTGATGAGGTTGTCCGGCTTGAAGGTGATGCCCATGAACACCCCGTCGTGCAGCGCCAGCGACAAAAGGCCGGGCGAGACGACCAAATCCTGCCAGGTGGCGCCGCCGTCGCGCGATCCGCGCACCCGGTCCTTCTCGTCGAGGATCGCCACGAGTTCGTCGTCCGCGACCATGGTGTCGAGCCGGCCCGTGCCGGCGTCGTACACCCGATCGATACGGGACGGCGGCCCGTTGACGAAGCCGCGCAGCGCCCACACGCCCGTGCGCGTGCTGAGGAACAGGTCCGGGCCGCCGAACGCCGCCGTGACGACGTCCGCGCCGAGGTCGGTGGGATAGGTGGTCCAGCTGTCGCCGGCGTCCCGGCTGACGAGCAAACCGTCCGTGGTGACGGCGACGAGCGCATGAGTGTTCTTGTCGCTGACGAAGGCGGTCATGCTCAGGTCGGGCGTGTCGAGCGTCCGCCAGGTGCGGCCGTAGTCGTCGGACCGCAGGATCTTGCCCTGGTAGGTCGGATCGAATGTCGTCGGCGGGATGCCCTTGGTGGTGCCGTTGACCGCGTACCACATGCGGTTCGGATGCCGGGCGTCGATGATCGCCCGGCCGCTGCCGCCGGCGATCGGCAGGTGGTTGCGCTGCGTCCATGTACGGCCGTGGTCCCGGCTGAGCCAGGGCCCGGCCTTGCCCTGCTGGTTGATCACCGCGACCGCGGGGTCGGCGGGCGTGGTGGCGATAAAGCCGGCCTGGCTGTTCGGCCCGACCGGGGTCCAGGCGGCACGCCCGGCCCGCTCGGCGGCGACCTCCCAGGTCGTCGTGCCCACGAGTCGCTGTCCCGTCTGCGCGGTCGCGCTCGCGACCAGCCGATACACGCCGGGCTTGCGTCCGGTGATGGCGGCGCGGTACCAGGTGTCGTGGTCCGGTGTCGTCCGTACCGTCGTCGCCGGGCCGCTCGGCGGGATGACCTGAACCACCGGAGGCCTGGCGAGGGCGGTCGGGCCGTGGACGAAGACATCGCCGGTGCCGTCGCTCGGGTCCGGTGAGGTCTGCACCGTGAGCGGGCGGGCGGCCAGCAGGTACGGCACGCGGACGTCCGGCGCGCCATCCGC
Source organism: uncultured Thermomonosporaceae bacterium (assembly GCA_937891035.1). Lineage (GTDB taxonomy): Bacteria > Actinomycetota > Actinomycetes > Streptosporangiales > Streptosporangiaceae > CALAED01. Next base: position 3,305 of record CALAED010000566.1, read on the forward strand.
CCGTACGTCCGCGACGATCCAGCCGGAGACGTCGGCGTTCTGGGCGGGACGCGGGGCGGACACCGTCAGCGCCACCTCGACCGACCCGCCGGCGGGGATCCGCGCGTCCTTGGTGGACGGGGTCGCGGTGCCGGGACTGTTCGGGGCCCGCTCCGCGCGCAGCGTCACGTCGACGGCCGTGGAGCCGTCGTTGCGCAGCGTCACCTTGCCCGTGGCCGAGATCGTCGGGCGTGAGAGGTCGGCCAGGCCGAGGGAAAGGGTGGACGGCGCGGCCGTGACCGTGGCGCGGGCCGCGGCGTCGACCGACAGCCTGCCCGCCCCCTGGTCCGTCGGCCCAGTCCCGGCGAGTCCCTTGGCCGAACCGATCAGCGCGGCACGGACCCACGCGCCCGACGCCGCGGGGTGCAACTGGCGGACCAGCGCGGCCGCCCCGGCGACGTGCGGCGCCGCCATGCTGGTGCCGGAGAGCCGGTAGACGCCCGGGCCCCACTGCGCTCGCGGCCAGGCCGAACGGATCTCCACGCCGGGCGCGGCGATGTCGGGTTTGAGGGTGAATCGCGAGGTGGGCCCGCGGGAGCTGAACGCGGCGAGGTTGTCGGTGATGTCCTCACCGCTGAGCCGGATGCTGACCTTACCGTTCGCGAGGTGACGGGCGATCTCCTGCCACTGCAGCGCATCCATGCCCAACACGATGATGCGGTCCATGCGGAAGCTGTCGCCCGAGGCCGCTGCGCGCAGCGGCACGTCGGCGACGCCCGGCTCAGCGGAGTTCGCGGTCGCCGCGGTCGCCGCGGTCGCCGCGGGGTCCTGCGCCAGGCCCTCCGCCGGATCCGCGCCCGTGCCCACGACCGGGCCGCCGCCTGTGACGTAGGCGAGCAGCCCAATCGCGCCCCGGTCTTCGGCCAGCCGCGCCTGCTCGATCAACCGCGGCGACACGTCGGCGAGGTTGGTCGGCAGCGCGGCCCGGTAGGCGACGACCTTGCCGCGGACGTCGCCGACGCGGTCGTAGTCGGCGGGATTGCCGGCTCCCACGTCGACCAGGTCCCCGGTGAGGGGGTCGGCCGGCGGGTTCGCGCTGTGGGGCGCCCGGAAGGTCTGCAGGCGCTGCCGCACCGGGGCGACCATGGTGGCGGCCGGGATTCGTACGCCGCTCGTCGAGGCGCCAACCGCGATCACCCCGTCCGCGGCGGCCGGTGTGCCCACGGATTGGGTGGCCGGTCCGCTGTTGCCGGCGGAGCCGACCACCACGACGCCGGCCTCGGTCGCGGCCGTCGCGGCCCGGCCCAGCGGGTCGGTCCCGTCGCCGGCTATGCCGAGGCTCATGTTGACGACGTCGGCGCGGTACGGGTTCGCCGGGTCGGCGGCCTCCTGCAAGGCGGCGATCACGTTCGACTCCAGGCCGGCGCCCCTGCGGTCAAGCACCTTGTACGCGGTGATCGTGGCATCCGGAGCGACGCCGGTCACCGGGCCGTTGCCGGCCACGATCCCGGCGACATGGGTGCCGTGCCCGTTGTCGTCGGCGGGGTCGTTGTCGCCGTTCACGAAGTCGTTTCCGGCCACTACCCGATGCCCGGGCCCGAACCCGCCCCCGAGCGAGGGGTTTGTGTAGTCGACGCCCGTGTCCACGACGGCCACGGTGACGCCCGCACCCTTGGCCGGCCGGCCTTGGTCGTCGGTGCGCTTCCACACGTCGGGCGCGCCGATCAGGGGCGCGCTCACGTCCGTACTGGCCCGTACGAGGCGGTCGGGGTGCACGGCGCGGACTCCGGGGAGCCGGGCGAGCCGGGCGACGTCCGCGGCCGGCACGGTCGCGGCGATGGCGTTCACGAGGTCGGTGATCGAGCGCCGCTTCCCGAGCCGGATGTCGGCGGCCGCGGCGCGATCAGCCACATCGCGCTGCGCGGCCGCCGCCCGGCTCCTGGCCTGCGCGATCTCCTGCTTCGTACGGGCGGCGCCGGCGGCCGCTGACGGCGCGGCGGTCACCGGGGGCGCGTCGAGTTCGATGATGACCTGCCGGTCTCCGCCGTCCGCCGCGTTCGCCGGCCGCGGCGGCGCCACCAGCGCCACGGCGAGGAGGGTGAAGACGCCCAGGACCGCGACCCCGCGTCCGCGCCGGCGCCCGACGACCCGAATGTGGTGCTGCACCGTACGCTCATCTCCTCTGGCGGTCCGCTATCGGCAGGAGCGTTCCGCCGGGTGATCACGGCGTTGCGGCGTTTCACCGGCGCGCGCCCCGTACGGGTGACCACCGGCGATGCGCCCGCTCGGCGGCACGCTTGCTGACATATATGGGTACTTGTCGGGCTTGTGGCGAGCAATGGTTAAGCGTGGCCGCTTGGAGACGATGGCACAATGAGGCCACCCCCTGATGGAGCCGGCGAACGCGATGCCTGGACAGTCCCCCACCGATCCCACCGCCCCCGACGATCCCGGCGCGAGCTCCGGGCTCGGCGTCATCGGCGTGCGTGGATTCGATGAGGATGTCTATCGCGCGGTCGTCGCGAGCAGAGAGATCAGCCCACCCGACCTCGCCCGGCGGCTCGGGACCAACACCGGCCGGGTGCGCCGGTCGCTCGACAGGCTCCGGGAGCTCGGACTGGTCAGCCGCCTGTCCGGCCGCCGGCCCCGCTACACGGCGGCCTCCCCCGAGACCGCGCTTGAGACGCTCGTCCGCGGCCAGCTCGCCCGCCTGGAGCAGGTCAGGTCGGTCGCCGCCGAGCTCGACTCGCTCTTCCACAGCGTGGCGCGGTCCGGGCGTTCCGGCATCGTCGAAGTCCTCGACGGCGCGAGCGAGCTGGGCCGCTGGTTCGTCCGACTCGAGCACCAGGCGAGCGCGGAGATGCTGGTCCTCGACCGGCCGCCGTACGCGCTCGCGGCCACCAACCCGGTCGAGCCGGTCAGCCTGGCCGGCGGCGTACGGTGGCGGGCGATCTACTCGCCGGAGGCGCTCGAGGCGCACGGCGCGCTCGCCGAGATCCGCAAGCTCGGCGAGCGCGGTGAACAGGGCCGAGTGCTGCCGGGGCTGCGCGCCAAGCTCGCCATCGCCGACCGCCGGATCGCCCTGATGCCGCTTACCTTCGACCTCGACAACATGCGGGCCGTGCTCGTCCGCGAGTCGGTGTTGCTTGACTGCCTGGTCGAGTTGTTCGAGATCTATTGGGCCCGCGCCGTGCCGCTCGACCGGATCGGCGACGCGGCCGAGCAGGACACGGACATAGAGCTGCTGACGCTGCTGGTCGCCGGCTTCAAAGACGATGCGATCGCTCGCCAGCTCGGCATCTCCACCCGGACGATGCGGCGGCGCATCCGCGCGTTGCTGGACGCGCTGTCGGCCGACAACCGGTTCCAGGCCGGCGTTCAGGCCGCCCGCCGCGGCTGGGTCTGACCGCCCGCGACGAAACGAAGACAACGACCATGCGGTCGCTCATCGTGCGAGATGCCTGATTGCGGTTTGTGAGTTCATGAAAGAAGCATTGTCCTTGAACTTGGCCGCCAGTAATTTGTGGGCACCGCAGTGAGCGCCCTGGTGAGGTGCTTGGCGGACATGGCTCACAATCGCGTCGCGCACGAGCTGATAAGCACGTGTGTTGGTGGCAGGCGCACCCACCCCCTTTGGAGGTAGGTCGTCAATGAAAAGGCAATTGCTCGCCGTCGGTGCCGCCGTGTGCGTGGTCGTCGCGTCGGTTCTGCTGTACGTACAGCCCACGTCCGCCGCGGTCGGGCTGCATGTGAGCGGCCGCAACATCGTCGAGGCCAACGGGCAGACGTTCATCATGCGCGGGATCAATCACCCGCACGTGTGGTTCACCAACCAGACAGGCTCGTTCGCCGACATCAAGGCGCTCGGCGCGAACACCGTGCGGGTGGTGCTTGGCAGCGGCAAGCGGTGGGGCCCGTCCACCGACGTCGCCGCCGTGATCTCGCTGTGCAAGCAGAACCGGCTGATCTGCGTCTTGGAGGTGCACGACACCACCGGGTTCGGTGAGGAGGGCGCGGCCGCCTCGCTGGACGAGGCGGTCAATTACTGGATCAGCCAAAAGAGCGCCCTGGTCGGCCAGGAGAACCACGTCGTCATCAACATCGGCAACGAGCCGATCGGCAACAACAACGCCGCCCAGTGGACCGGTGCGACCACCGCCGCCATCCAGAAGATGCGCGCCAACGGCTTCCAGCACCTGCTCATGATCGACGGGCCGAACTGGGGGCAGGACTGGCAGTTCGTCATGCGGGACAACGCCCAGACGATCCTGGACGCCGACGCCCAGCGCAACACCGTTCTGTCGATCCACATGTACGGGGTGTTCAACACCGCGGCGTCGATCACCGACTACCTCAACCGGTTCCAGGCCAATGGATGGCCGTTGGTCATCGGCGAGTTCGGCTGGCGTTTCGACGCCGGCCAAGTGGACCACGAGACGATCCTGGCGGAGGCGGCGTCGCGCGGCCTCGGCTACCTCGGCTGGTCATGGAGCGGCAACACCGACCCGATCCTGGACATGGCGACCGGCTTCGACGCCACCCGGCTCACCACCTGGGGTCAGCGGATCTTCAACGGCGCGAACGGCATCAAGGCCACCGCCAAGGAGGCCACCATCTACGGCGGCAGCACCCCCACACCGTCGCCAACACGCACCGTGACGCCGACGCCCACGCCCACGCCCACGCCCACGCCCACGCCGACCGGCGGCAGCCGCGGCTGCACCGCCACGTACGCGATCGTCGGCCAGTGGCAGGGCGGCTTCCAGGGCGAGGTCCGGGTCACCGCTGGGAGTTCGGCCATCAACGGCTGGACGGTCGCCTGGGCTTACCAGGGCGGCCAGACCGTCACCCAGGCGTGGAACGCCACGATGACCAGCAGCGGATCGGCCGTGACCGCCCGGAACGTGAGCTACAACGGCGGTCTCGCCGCGGGCGCCGGCACGACATTCGGCTTCCTCGGGACGTGGAACGGCACCAATGGCGTCCCCGCGCTGTCGTGTAGCGCCGGCTGACGATCGCGGCTCCGACGTGTCGGGTCGCGCCATCCTGGCGCGACCCGGTCGCCGGTCGGGGAGCGAGCCGCCCCTGGGCGGCCTCATCCAGCACATCCCGCATCCGGTCACTGGCGCACGAGTGGGCGGCATGTGACGTGGATCCGCGGGCTTCTGACAAGCATCTCGCGCTGTTGGTTGTCACGTTCGCGCGCCCGGCGGTGTCTTCATGCCGAAGTCGCATATGCGGGGAGGACGACATGGCACCACGCGTCCCGAAGACGGAGCTCACCGGGTTCACTGGAAGCATGATCAAGCGGTTCAGCCGCAAGTTGATCGGCGACGTGCCCGAACCCGTCGAGGTGATGTGGCACAACCGCAAGGTCGTCAAGGACACCACACGGCTCGGGGCCAAGGCCAACAAGTGGGATGCGGTCGACATGACCCTCAAGTCGTTCGCGCACATGGCCGTCGCGGCGCAAGTTGGCTGTAGCTGGTGCCTCGATCTCGGCTACTTCCAGGCGCACGACGAGAACCTGGACATGACCAAGGCGAGCCAGGTAACGCGCTGGCGGGAGTCGGACGTGTTCACGCCGTTGGAGCGGGACGTGCTGGAGTACGCCGAGGCCATGACCAACACGCCGCCGACCGTCACCGACGAGCTGTCGGCGAGTCTGCTGGAGCAGCTCGGCCCGGCGGCGCTGGTCGAGCTCACCGCGTTCATCGCGTTTTCCAACTTCGCGACCAGGAGCAACACGGCGCTCGGCATCGAGTCGCAAGGCTTCTCCGCCGCGTGCGAGATTCCACTGGCCACGGACCCTAAGAGTTCCGGCGTAGTGCCGACGCCATGACCGACGACCCGTTCATCGCCCATCGCAGCCTGCTGTTCACGGTCGCCTACGAACTGCTCGGGTCGGCGGCCGACGCGGAGGACGTGTTGCAAGAGGCCTGGCTGCGGTGGGCTGATGTCGACCACTCACGGGTGCGTGACCCGCGGTCCTACCTCATCCGGGTCGTCTCGCGGCAGGCGCTCAACCGCCTGCGAACGTTGTCGCGCCGCCGCGAGGAATACGTCGGCGAGTGGCTGCCGGAACCGTTGCTGACCAGCCCCGATGTCGCCGATGACGTCGAGCTCGCGGAGAGCGTCTCGATCGCGATGCTGACCGTGCTGGAAACGCTCGGGCCGGCGGAGCGGGCGGTGTTCGTGCTCCGCGAGGTGTTCGAGATGCCGTACGGCGAGATCGCCGAGGCCATCGGGAAGTCGGCGGCCACGGTTCGGCAGATCGCGCGGCGAGCACGCGAGCATGTGGCGGCTCGGCGGCCGCGGGTGCAGGTGAGCCGGTCGGAGCAGCAGGCCGTGGTGGAGCGGTTCTTGGGGGCGTTGCGGACGGGGCGGTTGCAGGAGCTGATGGAGATCATGGCGCCGGACGTAATCTTTATCGCCGATGGTGGCGGGATTGCGCCTTCCGTTCGGGCGCCGATCCACGGAGCCGAACGAGTGGCGAAGTTGCTCGTGCGCCTGAACGAAAAGGTGACCGCGTTCGAGATAACGACCGTGTGGCTCAACGGCGCGCCTGCGGGCCGGATCGAGATCGACGGCGAGCGCGGTGCGATATGCCTCGCCTCGGAGAACGGGCGGGTCACCCGGATCTACGCGATGCGCAACCCGCGAAAGCTGACCCGCCTGGATGAACCGGCCGAGCTCGCGCGGTAGGCCCCCATGCTCGTGACGTGCCCGGGCGTGGATGACGAATAGGCCGAGGGACGGGTTGCCCGACCCAGTAACCGAGTAGTGTCACTTGTGGTGATCAATCGCCGACCCTGGGTTGGCTATCGTTCATTGTCAACGTCCGGTTGCTGGAGGCCTCCGTCCGCCATGCTCCTCAGGCGCGTTAACCAGGTCGGTCGGCGGCGTGCAGGCGGTGGGGGTGCCACATGCGCCGCTCGTTGATCGCGGTCGTCACATTGGCCGTGATCGGGACGCTTTTGCTTCCCGCCACGAGCAACGTGGCGGCCGGTACGTTGCCCGACGCGTGGCAGCCGTATTTATGGCTGGCATGGCCGATCGGGATGTTGCTGGCCGCGCCGATGATCTCCCTCGAGGTGCGGGGATGGCGTCAATCGGAGGAATACCACCCCGGAACGGTTACCGCGGAGGAGCGACTGGACCGAGCCGCTCATGATCTTGCCGATGCGGCGCGCCGTCAGTGGACGAAGGAAGCAGGGCTGAGGTCGCTGCATAGCCCTGAGCCGATCCGCGTCCGATGGTCGAGCACCGGCCGGCCGGTGGCGGCCGAGTTGTCGAAGGTGCTCACCCCCGATGCCATCGCCGGTCGGCCGTTGCGGTTGCGCGGCGACGTCCGGCAGGTGGCCGACGTCTTCCGCCAGGTCCAGGCCCGGCAACTGGTGATCCTGGGCGCACCGGCTGCGGGCAAGAGTGTACTGGCGTTGTTGCTCACGCTCAGTTTGTCGCCGGACGAGCCGGTGCCGGTGTTGTTGGCGATCTCCTCGTGGAATCCGCATCGCGAGGACCTCCATAGCTGGGTGGCCCGCAGAATCGTCGAGGAATATCCGGCGCTGGCGAACTCTGGCCGGTACGGGCCGGACGCGGCGCGGCGGCTGGTCGATGACGGGCGGGTGGTGCCGGTGCTGGATGGCCTGGATGAGATGTCTGACGCGCTGCAACCGGTGGCCCTCGATGCCATTGATCGGGCGGTCCTCGATCAGTATCCGCTGGTGGTGACCTGCCGCAGCGCCGAATATCGCGACGCCGTCGACCGGAATGGACGATTCTTGGCGCATGCGGCGGTGCTGGAGATCCAGCCGGTCTCCATCGAGGACGCGATGGGCTTTCTCGGCGGGGCGGACCCGCATCCCGAGCGCTGGCAGCCGATACTCGACCACTTGACGGTGCATCCCGA
>CALAED010000567.1 GCA_937891035.1 uncultured Thermomonosporaceae bacterium
CGGGCGCCGCGGGCCACCTGGCTGACCGTCGTCGGCGGCGGCCGCCGCGCCGCGCTCGGCACGATGCTGCTGGCCCCGGCGCAGGTCGGCGCCGAGGAGACGGTGACGCTGGTGGTCGGCTATCAGCCGGATGATCGGCCGCCGGTGGCGGCGCTGCCGACGGTGATCGGCGTGCTCGCGGTCGAGCAGCGGTTGCTGTCGTTGTTCGCCCAGCTGACCCCCGGGCGCCCCGATCTCACTACCGAGCCGCGGTGGGTGGGCTCGCCCGCGCCCATCGGCATGGCCGTCGGCGGCGACATGGGCCGCGGGGCGCCGGGCATTCCCGGCCAGCAGATCGGCGACCTGCAGTCCCCGACGCTGTGGTACGACCTGGGCGACGGTCGCTCTCAGGACGGCTGGCAGCGTTACCGGCAGCTGATGCAACACCTGCGCCCCTCCCCGGCGTGATGCCGGAGAGGGGCGGAGGGATCAGCGCCGACTCAGCGTGACGAGCCGAACATGTGGGTGACCGCCCTGCGCATGAGCGCGTTGCGCTCGCCCGCCGTGCCCACTTGTTCGAGGCCGAAGCCCCAGATCAGCGTGTCGTTCGTGGCGATCGCCGACACCGAGTCGATCAGTGCCTGCGAACGCACGAACTCGGCACTGTTGGGCGGGCTGCCCGCCGGCGCGCCTTGGATGGTCCACGGGCCGAGCCCGGACTCGAATCCCTCGGCGTCGAGGGTGCCGCCGGCCGTGGTGACCTTGGTGTCGTCGACGAACAGTCCGGTGCCGCCAGAGCCCGGGTCGCTCACGTACGTGATCGACACCGAGACCTGCTTGCCCGCGTAGGCCGACAGGTCGTACGTCACTGGGACCCAGCCGTTGGAGCTGCCGGTGAGCGAGTTCCACTGCCCGCTCGAGCCGGTGTTGGTGCACGGGTTGCCGCCGGTGAGGTAGTGCAGCAGGAACGGGTGCCCGGCCAGCAGGTAGCCCTGCTCGCACTCGGTCGGCACCGTGGTGCGGGTTCGGCCGCCCGCCTCCGGCAGCGTGGTCCAGTCCTCGGCACCGGCGGTGTGCGCCTCGACGATCACGTGATCGAATCCGGTCTCGGTGCTGTAGGACAGCTGGGCCTGCAGCTTCGGCGCCTGCGCCGCCGTCACGCCGGACAGGTCGACGGTACGGGTCAGCCGTCGGTACAGGTTGTCCTGATGTGTGCCGGCCACGTAGACAGCGCCTTCGATCGGCTCGAACGCCGAGGTCGCGCCCGTGTAGTCGCCCGCCTTGACGCTGGTGAACTGCGGGAACTGCGCGGGCGGGAGCACCGTGCTGGTGACCTGCAGGCCACCGGCCTCGTTGAGCGGGTTGCTCCCCGTGCCGCTCAGGCCGGCGTTTTGGCCGCCGAACGGCCCGGCTCCGGTGAACCCGGTCGGCGTGTTGATCGCGGTCCGGTCGAACGCGCCCAGCCAGTACTGGTTGAAGTCGTCCGACAACAGCTCGCAGTCGTCCCGGAAGCTGGTGGTGATGTGGCACGGCCTGTCCGGGTGTCCCTTGAGCCCGTAGTAGATGCCGCCGCCGTTGGCCTGGTAGAGCGGACCGAAGTAGTCGGCCGTCTCGCCGGTGTAGAGCAGCTTGCCGCCCTCATTGAGGTAGGCCCGGACGTTCAGCACGAGGTCCTTCTCCCGGTCGGCGACCTGGGAGTCGGGGAAGGCGCCGCTGCCGACCTTGGTCGGCTCGTCCGCCGCGTCCTGGGTGAGCCGGTTGTCGCCCAGGTACCACACGACGCCGCCGAAGTGGCCGAGCACCCCGAGGTCGTGCGGGACGCCGTCCTTGTCGATGTCCCATACCAGGGACCTGACGCCGTTGGCCGCGAGCGCGTCGATGTACTGCTGGGCGTACTTGGGCGCGTTGGTCCCGGCCGGGTAGGTCGGGTTGACGCCCTTGTAGTCCTCGTCGGCGACCACGAGCACCCTGGCGCCGCGCTGGTCGCGCACCGTGTAGGTGAAGTGCTCGCCGCTGACGGTGGTGCGGCCCTTCTTGCCGCTGAACCATACCTCGACCTTGTCGCCGGCGCGCTGGCCGGTGATCCTGCCGCGGTATTCGGCGTAGTAGGTGTGGTTCTCGTTGCCGTACCGCTCGCCGCCGCGCCACTCGGACACCTCGGCGGTCCGGGTACGGCCATTGTTGATCTTGTAGTTGAGCCGCTTACCGGAGATCGACCTGCGTATCACCGACGCCACCTGCTGGCTGCCGCCGAAGGACGTGGTGAACGCGTCGGTCTCGAAGTCGGCGGTGGTGCGGCCGACCGATGAGACCGGGTGGTCGGGGGTGTGCGCGGACTTGGCCACGGACAGCGCGAAGGAAATGTTCTGGGTGAACTCCCGCTGGACCAGCGGCTCGTCGTCCGGGAACTCAAAGACGCTGCCGCAGTCCTCGGGGAAGACCTCGTCGTCGGGGTCGTAGCCGGCGGCGGCCTCGCAGGTCGCCATCTCCGGCGTGATGGACAGCGCGCCGTAGGTGTTGTCGACGTGCCCGTCGGTCTCGCCGTTGGTCGTGTACAGCTGAGCGCCCAGCTGAGGGGTCGAGCCGGGAACGGCCGGGTGGTCGACGTCGCCGACCAGCGCGTTGTGGATGATGTCGTCTGGGCTGCGGGTGAGCGTCTGCCAGCCCACGCCGTGGAGCAGCAACTGCGCCGCGGAGTGGTAGTTGATCAGATACTTGGGCTTGATCTTCTGGTAGAGCGCCATCTGGGCGCGGGTCTCCGGCTCGGAGGCCGGACCGGTCCCCCGGTAGGTCTCACTTGCCGGGTTGTTCGACGAGCCCTCGTTGTCATAGCCCCACTTGTAGGAGAAGTTGCGGTTCGGGTCGACGCCGTCACCACCGGTGATCCGCCCGTCGCCGTTGTTGTCGCGGACGTTCTTGCGCCACAGCCGGAACCCGTCTTGGAAGGTCAGGTCGTAGCCATCGACGTTGATGACGGGGATGAACCAGAACTCCGTCGTGTCGATCAACTTGGTGATGTCGGCGTCTTTGCCGTAGCCGTCGAGGAAGTGGTGGAGCAGCCGGCGCACCATCTCCGGGGTGATCCACTCCCGTGCGTGCTGGGTCGCCTGGTAGACGACGACCGGCCGCGCGCCCAGCGGCAGGGTGGCGGCGCCCTTACTGACCCGGATGGCGGTCATCGGCTTGCCCTGGACCGTCGTGCCGAAGTCGACGACCTTGGCGATGTCGGCGTGGTCGGCGGCGGCCTTGACGATCTCCTCGCGGATGTTCCCCGGGCCGCTGTAGGGCCGGAAGACGTCGAACGTGGCCTCGGCGGCGAGCTGTGCCGCCGACTTGCCATCGATCTTCTTGAGCTTCAGCGGCACGCCGCGAGCGGTGAGCGCTCGCGCCTCTACGCCGCCCATGACCACCTCGACGTGGGTCTTGCCCCCCGTCGTCCGGCCGGGGGAGACGTCCTCCTCTTGGTCGATGCCCACGCCGTTGAGCAGCTTCATCTGCTCGGCGGTGAGATCGCCGACATAGACATCGGGGAGGTCGCGCGCCGGGCCCGGTGGGGCCGGACTCGCATGAGCGGGCGCCGCGCCGAGCACTCCGATTAGGAGCGCCCCCACGGCGAGGATGGATAGGGACCCGCGTTTCATCGCGCCTCCTGGCAAAACCGCACGGTCAAAAAGGGCAAATGGACAGAGACCGAGTCAGCGTTGCCTTGCCGCATCGGGGTGTCAACGAGTTGGCCACCAGTTGTGCCACATCCGGCCAGGCTTCGAAATTTCTGACAACCAGCGGCCGACTTGCGCGTCCCTCACGGAAATCTCAGCGCGGGAGCCGGAAGATCGCCCAGACGATCTTGCCGACGGGATCGAGCCTGGTCCAGCCCCACCGGGCGCTGAACGACTCGACGATGTGCAGGCCACGCCCCGACTCGGCGATATAGTCGGGCTCACGGCGCAGGGGGAGGGCCGCCCCGGAGTCCACGACGCCGCAAAGGACGTACGGCGCCGCCCGTAGTAGGCGCAGCCGGATGGTGGCGGCGGCGCGCTCGTCGGGGCAGGCCGGCAGGCTATGTCGCAGCGCGTTTGTGACAAGCTCGGAGGCGACCAGAGCGACGTCGTCGCATAGCTCGGCCAGGTTCCACGCCCTGAGCGTCGCCACGGCGAAATGGCGGGCCGCGGTGACCGACTCGGGATCGGGCTCGACCGTGAAGCCGGCGACGGGTCCGCCGACGGTCGCGAGCCGCCGCAGCGCTGCCGCGAGGAACGGGTCCATGGGCTCGCCGTCGGCAGAGGACACGTCGGACACGGCGTTGTCCAGCGTGTCGTCGCTTACACGGCGTGATGTCATGCCCACTCCCGCTGAAGATCTCGGTTGTGTTGCCGTGGCGCAAAGGTCTCGTGCGTTATCCTGCGCATCGTAGCGTGCGAATGCAAGGCCCGATGCACGTGCATCTGAAGCGTGCATAGCTCTTGGGGCTCGGCCCCAGATCTCCCAGCGCGCGTCCGGTGACGTTACGGAGGCGACGCGAGGGACCGGAAGGGCTGGAAGAACTAGGCGAATGGAGGTAGACGCAAGTAGGAGGGGGAGTGGCACACTGTGCGCTGACCACCCATCGCCTTGGGAGGAGACGTGGCTCTGGAACCGCCGGGTAGCGGCTCGACGGTGCGGCGTATCCTGCTGGGCTCTCAGCTCCGTCGGCTACGCGAAGAACGGGGAGTGAGCAGGCAGGACGCCGGGTACGTGATCCGTGCCTCAGAGTCGAAGATCAGCCGCCTGGAGTTGGGCCGGGTCAGCTTCAAGGAGCGAGACGTCGCCGATCTGCTCACGTTGTACGGCGTGGCCGACGAGCAGGAGCGGGAAGCGTTGCTCCAGTTGGCCCGGGAGGCCAATACTCCTGGTTGGTGGCATCGCTACAGCGAGGTACTGCCCAGCTGGTTCCAGACATATGTGGGGCTGGAGGAGGCCGCCGGGCTGATCCGGACGTACGAACTTCAGTTCGTGCCCGGTTTGCTGCAGACCGAGGACTACGCCAGAGCCGTCTACCGGCTGGGCAACGCCGACGCGCCGGAAGCCGAGATCGAACAACGGGTCGAACTCCGCATGCATCGGCAGCAGCGGCTCAAGGGTCCGGACGCTCCCCGGCTGTGGGCGGTGCTCGATGAGGCGGCACTGCGCCGTCCCATCGGCGGCCCCGAGGTGATGCGCGGTCAGTTGGAGCATCTGATCACAGTGTCCAAGATGTCCAACGTCACTCTCCAAGTGATGCCATTCCAATTCGGCGGACATGCCGCCGAAGGTGGAGCGTTCAGCATCCTGCGATTTCCGGAACCGGATTTGCCGGATGTGGTGTACGTCGAGAATCTCACTGGCGCGCTCTATCTGGACAAGCGTGACGATGTCGACACGTATATGCAGGCCATGGAGCGCCTGTGTGTCGACAGCGCGACCCCGGACGGCACCCTCGAGATTATCGGTGGATTTCTCAGAGAGATATAGATGTACCAATCCTATAATGGAATTTCTGCCGCGAAGCTACATGGAGTCACCTGGCAGAAGGCGGACCGAAGCAATTCGCAAGGGAATTGCGTCGAGTTGGCCGAACTTCCGGACGGATGGATCGCGGTACGGAACTCGCGCCATCCCGACGGACCCGCTCTCATCTACACTCGCATGGAGATCGAGGCGCTCATTATGGGCGCCAAGGATGGGGACTTCGACAACCTCATCAACTGATCTTCGAACCGCGCGGCCGGTTGCCCCGGCGACCGGCCGTACGCAGGCGATTGGGCGGTGATCAGGGTGAACCTGCGGGAGATTCAGCGCCCGCTCAAACAAGGCTACCGAGATGATCCGGAGACGGCCCGCATCACGCTGACCGCGCGGGGCGCGCAGGAAGACACGCCCATGGCCTGTTCGGTGGACATCGGCCGGGCGATCTATGCCGCGCAGGCGCACACCGGCGTCGGCGGCGCCGGCACCGCCGCCTGCTCGGGCGACCTGCTGCTCGGCGCGCTCGCCGCCTGCGCCCAGATCACCTGCCAGATGGTCGCCACCGCGATGGGCATCGAACTCGACAAGGTGGAAGTGACCGTCGAGGGGGACCTGGACCTGCGCGGGACGCTCGGGGTGAGCCAGGACGCCGAGGTCGGGTTCAGCGCGATCCGCGTGTCGTTCGACCTCGAAGCGCCCGGCGTGTCCATGGACCGGCTCGAACAGCTCAAGGAACGCGCCGAACGCTACTGCGTGGTGATGCGGACGCTGACGTCACCGCCGCCCATCGACACCACCTGGCAGGTCGACTGACTCGGCGGCCGTACCGTCCCGGTCCCGTTCCCGGAGCCGGCGCCGACTTCGGCGCGCCCGCGGGGTCACGCCGGGCGATCCGGGCGCGTTCGGCCCGCCCGCCGTTTGCGCAGCACGAGGACGAGATTCCAGGTGACGAACTCGCGCAGCACGGGGACCCGTACCACCCCCTTGGCCCAGCCGGGGTGGTAGCGCGGCAGCGCGTCGATCAGGTCGGCGTCCGCGCACGCCGTCGCCCAGGCCAGGGCGTCGCGCACCGAGACGGCGAACAGGCTCTGGCCGAATCGGTTCTTCGGCTCCTTGCCATGGCGCCGGGCGTAGCGGCCGGCGGCCCGGTCCCCCCCGAGGTAGTGCCAGGGCGAGGTCTCGTGCCCGCCCCATGGCGACAACCAGTTGGTGAACGACAAGAACACGATGCCGCCGGGGCGGGTCACCCGCACCATTTCGTCTGCCATCAGCCACGGGTTTGATACGTGTTCCAGTACGTTCGACGAGAAGCACACGTCGATCGTGCCGGTACCGAAGGGCAACGCCAGCGCGCTGCCGAGCACGCTGCCCGGCGGCGGCGGGCCGTGCGCGGTCAGCTCCCCGGTGTCGCACTCCACGCCCACGCAGCGGGCGCCGGCCGCGCCGAGCGCCGCGGTGAAGTAGCCGGCGCCGCTGCCCACGTCGGCGACCGTGGCGCCGGCCATCGGGATGTAGGCGGCGAGCTGGGAGACGGTGTCGGCGGCGAGCAGCCCGTAGAAGTGCTCGGGGTCGGACTGTTCGAGCCGGAAGGCGCGCAGCAGCCGAACGGAGCGGCCGATCGTCGCGCGGTGCGGGCGCGGCAGGGTGCGGATTGGAGCGTTCGGCCTGGTCGCCTGCTCGCCCATCCGCGCGCGTCCTCCTCGTCGTCCTGGCGTTTCGCCGTCTTGGGATTCCCCGCCGGACGTCGCGAGCCTACCGCAGAGTAACTCGGTCCCGCGCCCAAACTAGAACGTGTTGCAGTTTTGCCGCCCGGCCGCCTACAGTCGAGGTGTGCGAACCCGCGTAACCGAAAAGTTCGGCATCGAGTATCCGATCTTCGCGTTCAGCCACTGCCGCGACGTGGTCGCCGCGGTGAGCCGCGCCGGCGGCATGGGCGTCCTCGGCGCGCTCTACTTCACTCCCGAAGAGCTCGAGCTGGAGCTCAAGTGGATCGACGAGCACGTCGGCGGCCGGCCGTACGGCGTCGACGTCGTGATGCCGGCCAAGTACGAGGGGGCCGAGCTCGGCGACGCCCAAGCGCTCATGACGAAGCTGCAGAGCATGATCCCCGAGGCGCATCGGCGGTTCGTCGACGAGTTGCTCGCCGAACACGGCGTCGAGCCGCTGTCCGACGAAGGCGCGGGACGCTACCTGCTCGGCTGGACGGACGCCACGGCCCGGCCGCAGGTGGAGGTGGCGCTGAAACACCCGATCGCGCTGCTGGCCAACGCGCTCGGCCCGCCGCCCGCCGACGTGGTCGAGCAGGCGCACGAGCACGGCGTCACCATGGCCGGGCTCGCGTCCAACGCGCGGCACGCGCGCAAACAGGTCGACGTCGGAGTCGACGTCATAGTGGCGCAGGGCACCGAGGCCGGCGGGCACACCGGCGACGTGTCGACCATGGTGCTGATCCCCGAGGTGGTCGACGCGGTGGGGGAGTCCACCATCGTGCTCGCCGCCGGCGGCATCGGCCGCGGCCGCCAGATCGCCGCCGGGCTCGCCCTCGGTGCTGAAGGCGTCTGGACCGGCTCGATCTGGCTCACCGTTGACGAGGCCGACACCCCGCTGCCCGCCCGCGGCAAACTTCTCGCCGCGTCGTCGCGAGACACCGTGCGTTCCCGTTCCTGGACGGGCAAGCCGGCCCGGCTGCTCAAGACCGCGTGGACCGAGGCCTGGGAAAGCGAGCGGTCGCCCGGCACCTTGCCGATGCCGATGCAGTTCATGCTGATCTCGGACGCCCTGCGCAGGATCGGCCGGTCCGGCGACGGTGAGCTGACGACCTACCCCGTCGGGCAGATCGTCGGCTCCATGAACCAGGTCAAGCCGGCGGCGCAGGTGGTCTACGACCTGATCGAGGAGTACGTCGAGGCGGTCGAGCGCCTGGCCGCCATCACCGAGGGCTGAGGCGGCGCCTGTCTCACTCCGCCGGCACCCGGGTCCGACAGGGTCCGGGACGGCCCATGGAGGCGGTTACCAGCGAGTGAGCCAGGAGAGCACGCGCCCGATCACGAGGTAGACGCCGGCGGCGAGACCCCAGCTGGCGTACAGCCGATGCTCGGGGTCGGGGTTCATGAAGGCGTCGCGGAACGGCGAGCCCAGCCACTCGGCGGCGCGCAGGACGGGACTCATGATGTCGTTGGCCGGATTGGCGTTGGCCCAGGTCAGCAGGATGCCCAGCAAGAGGATCGCGGCAGCGATCCAGGCCGCCAGCCAGATCGTGGCGCTGACGAGGTTGTGTTTGCGGGCCCCGCGCCAGCGGCGGGCCGTCCGCCGGTCGACGAGCACGGTCTGGGGCACCGCTTCAACCGGGCGCCGCCGGGTGACGATACGGCGCGGTCTCGCCGGGCCGCCGGGTGTGCCGGGCTCGGCCGGCCCGGCCGGCTCAGTCGCCTCGGCCGGGGGTCCGGCCGGTGGGGTCTCCTCCGGCCTCGCCTCGGCACGGCGCCGCCGCCATATTTGCGTGACCATCGTCGGTCCTCCCATGACGAATCGCTGCCCGCCTCCTCCCACCGGGACGGCGACTTAAACCGTTTGGGCGGCCTACCTGGCCCGACTGCGTACGGTCACGGGAGCATGCGGGTGCGTGAGCATGATGGGGCCGACGGGATCATTCGCCGGTGAAGACGGCGGGGCGTTTTTCCTTGAAGGCGCGGGCGCCCTCCTTCGCGTCCGCGGATCCGATCACCGGCCAGCCGATCTCGTCGGAGATCCGCAGCGCCTCGTCCTCGGGCAGGTGTTCGGTCTCCCGGTAGGCCCGCAGGATGGCCCGCACGGCCAGCGGCCCGCAGGCCGCGATCTCGCCGGCGAGCTCACGTGCCGCCGTCAGCGCCGAGCCATCGGGCACGATCCGGTTCACGAGGCCCATGCGCAGCGCCTCCTCCGGGGTCACCGACCGCCCGGTCAGCAAGATCTCCATGGCGAACGCATACGGGATCTGGCGGGGCAGCCGGATCGCCGACCCGCCCATGGGGAAAAGTCCGCGCCTGGCCTCATACAGCCCGAGCGTCGCCGTCGCCGCCACCACACGAAGGTCGGTGCCGACCAGCAACTCGGTGCCGCCGGCGACCGCGTACCCCTCGACGGCGGCGATCAGCGGCTTGGTGGGACGAGCGTCGCGCAGCAAACCCTTCCAGTGGTAGTCGGGAATCTCGGCCGCCCGCCGCCTCACCCGCTCGTCCGCTGCCGGCCGGCCCATCGCCTTGAGGTCGGCGCCGGCGCAAAAATGCCCCGCGGCCCCGGTCAGGACGCCGACGCGCAGCCCGGGCTCGGCGGACAGGTACGCCCACGCCTCGGCGAGCCCGACGAGCATCTCCGTGCTCAGGGCGTTGCGCGCCGCCGGGCGGTTCATCGTGACGATGAGCACCTGCCCGTCCCGCTCGACGTCGCAGTGCGGGGTGCTGATGGGCAGCCGCTCCGCCATCGTGTCCTCCCGGTTCCGAGCCGACAAATGAGAACAGATTCTAGTTAGTAGCCTTGGGGCTGGGCAGGTCTTGCCGAGCAAAACGAGAACGTGATCTACTGCGGGTCCGGGCGTTCTGTCACGCTGATGACCGACACCGTACGATCGACGGGCGAGGGAGAACCATGGGCTCGCTGGGGTTTTGGCGGCTCGCGCACAAGGACCCGGACTGGATCGCGGCCGTCGACCCGGACGGCACCGAATACCCGGCGGCGGAGGTGGCGGCCCGGTCCAACCGGCTCGTGCACGCGCTGCGCGGGCTGGGCCTCGAGGTGGGCGACGGGATCTGCGGGATGCTGCCGAACGGGGTGGACGGCCTCGTCATCCACCTGGCGGCGTTGCAGGGAGGCTGGTACTACACGCCGATCAACTGGCACCTGACCGGCCCAGAGATCGGCTACATCGTGGCCGACAGCGACGCCAAGGCGTTCTTCTTGCACGAGCGGTACGCCGTCGAGGGAGCACGAGGCGCCGACGAGGCGGGGCTCGACCAGCGGCGCCGCTTCTTCGTCGGCCGGGCGGGTGTCCAGGGCTTCCGGCCGTACGAAGAGCTCGTCGCCGGCCACCCCGACACCCCGCCGGACGGCCGCACCAGCGGCATCACCATGCATTACACGTCGGGCACCACCGGCCGGCCCAAGGGCGTCCGGCGGTCGCTCGCCGGCCTCGACCCCGACGACAGCGGCGAGCTCAACACATTGCTGCCGGCGATGTTCGGCGTCACGCCGGGACGCCCCAACGCGCATCTGGTGACGTCGCCCAGCTACCACACCGCGGTCAGCCAGTTCGGCGGCGCTCATCTACACATGGGTCACACGCTGGTCTTCATGGACAAGTGGGACGCCGAGGCGAGCCTGCGCCTGATCGAGCGCCATCGCATCACCAGCACCCATATGGTGCCCACGCACTTCAAACGGCTGCTCGCGCTCCCGGACGAGGTCCGGCGGGCCTACGACGTGAGCTCGATGAAGTGGGCGATCCACGCGGCCGCGCCCTGCCCGATCCCGATCAAGCGGGCGATGCTCGACTGGTGGGGCGACTGCGTCTGGGAGTACTACGCGGCCACCGAGGGCGGCGGCGCCATCGCGAGCCCGCAGGACTGGCGGGCGCATCCCGGCACGGTGGGCAAGGCGTGGCCGATCAGCGAGCTGCTGGTCGTCGACGAGGACGGCAACGAGGTGCCGCCCGGAACCCACGGCACGATCTACATGAAGTTGTCCGGGATCGACTTCGAGTACAAGGGCGATAAGGCCAAGA
>CALAED010000568.1 GCA_937891035.1 uncultured Thermomonosporaceae bacterium
ACCTCTTCGAGACGCCGCTTCGACGACAGCGGAGCGACCACGAGGATGCCGTCGACCCGCCGGTCGACCAGGGCGTCGATGGCCCGGGTCTCGGCCTTGGGGGTCTCGCCGCCCTGGACGATGATGACCTGGTAGTCGGTGTCGGCCAGCTGCTCGATCAGACCGTCGACGATCTCGGGGAAGAACGGATTTCTGATGTGGGGGAGCAGCACGCCGATGGTGAAGGTGCGGCCCCGCATCGCGCGGGCGCCGGCGTGCGGCCGGTAGCCGAGCTCGTTGATGGCCGCCCTGACCCGGTCGCGCATGGCCGGGCTCACGCCGTAGGCGTTGCGCAGCACCTTGGAGACCGCGGTGGTGGACACTTGGGCATGGCTGGCCACGTCGCTGATCGTCGCCCGGCGCCGCCGGTCGCGCGTTGCCATGGCCCCACCTCTCCGCTCAAAAGATCGTCACCAAGTGTACGGACGAGACCGCCGCGAACTGGGCGAAATCATGGGTAACGTTATCCATTCTTTCCTCCGCATCGAGTCGGCGAGGCGGCAAAGTACGGAGAGTGGCTCCGGATCTCCTTGAGCACCGTTGCCCAAAACTGGGCCTTGACGGGGCCTAAGGTTCCCCCTACGTTAAGTCGCAATAAGGGGTATTAAAACGATTCAATCGGCACTCGATCGGCCCCGGAGGGTGTCATGCAAACCTCCCATCGCAAGCTCGGCGCGGCCCTCGTAGCGCTGTCCCTAGCCGCCGTGACCGCATGCGGCTCGGGCGACGGCGACACGTCGGCCGGCGGCGGCACGGTCACCCTGTCGTTTCTGATCGACAACAGCGAACCCACCGTGGCCACCGTCAAGGCGATCGTCGACGCCTTCCAGAAGGCCAACCCCACCATCAAGATCGAGACGGAGACCCGGCCGCAGGGCACCGAGGGCGACAACGTCGTCAAGACGCGGCTGTCGACCGGCGAGATGACCGATGTGTTCTGGTACAACTCCGGCTCGCTGCTGCAGGCGCTCAACCCCGGGCAGACCTTGGAGGACCTGACCGGCGACCCGGTGCTGGGCAGCGTGGAAAAGTCCTTCCTGCCGGTGGTGACGCAAGGCGGCAAGGTCTTCGGCGTGCCGGCCGGGTCGGCCGCGGGCGGCGGCATCCTCTACAACCGCAAGGTCTACGCCGAGCTTGGCCTTCAGGTGCCCAAGACCTGGGCCGAGTTCATCGCCAACAACGAGAAGATCAAGGCGTCCGGACGGACCGCCGTGATCTCGACTTTCAAGGACACCTGGACATCTCAGCTGTTCGTGCTCGCCGATTTCTACAACGTGCAGGCCGCGGTCCCGGCGTTCGCGCGAGACTACACCGCCAACAAGGCCAAGTACGCCACGACGCCCGCCGCTGCGGCCGGCTTCGGGCGGCTGGCCGAGGTGCACCAGAAGGGTTACCTCAACAAGGGGTTCGGGTCGGCGGTCCTCGACGACGGACTGAAGCTTCTGGTCGAGGGCAAGGGCGTGCACTACCCGATGCTCACGTTGGTGCTCCCGCCGATCCTGGCGAAGTCTCCGCAGGTGGCCAAGGACATCGGGTTCTTCGGCATCCCGGGCGACGATCCGGCGAAGCATGGGGCCACGATCTGGGAGCCCGCCGCCGTGTACATCGCCACGACCACGAAGCGGCTCGACGCGGCGAAGAAGTTCCTCGCCTTCGTCGCCTCGCCCGCCGGCACCGCGGCGATGACCGCCGCCGTGCCGCCGACGGGCCCGTACCGCGTCGTGGGCGCCACGCTGCCGGCCGACGCGATGCAGGCCGCCAAGGACGTGCAGGCCTACATCGATGACCAGATCAGCGCGCCCGCCCTCGAGTTCGTCTCTCCGGTCAAGGGCCCGTCCCTGGAGCAGATCACCGTGGCGGTCGGTTCGGGCTTGACCGCGCCTGCGGAGGGGGCGGCGCAGTACGACAAGGATGTCGAAAAGCAGGCCAAGCAACTGGGGCTGCCAGGGTGGTGACCCGGGCGTGACCAGACCGAAGAGCGCCCCCACCGAGGGCGGGCGGCGCGTCGCGCCCGCCGCCCGCACGGCGCCGGCACACCGGCGCGGCGGCGGCAGGGGCAGGGCCAGGCGCAGGGGCAGCGAAAACGAGAGCGGCGCCCCCACCGCCCGTACGGGACGCGGCGGACGGCGCCGGCGCTCGCCCTACTCCTACGCGCTCTACCTGCCGGCGGCCATCGTCTACGGCGTGATCTTCTTCGTGCCGACCGTGATGGCCTTCTACTTCGCGCTCACCAGGTGGACCTTGTTCGACAGCACGTTCGTCGGGCTGCAGAACTTCAGGGACTTCTTCGGCGAGCAGAACCTGCGGATCGGGCTCCAGAACACGCTCATCTTCGGCGTCGTGACCAGCGGCCTCAAGGTCGTGTTGGGGCTGCTGCTCGCCGTCCTGCTGACGTCCAGGCTGCGGCTACGCGGCTTCCTCCGCTCGGCCGTCTTCTTTCCCGTCCTGGTCAGCACCGTCGCTGTCGGCATCACTTTCAGCGTCCTGCTCAAACCGGACGTCGGTCTGGTCGACAAGGCGCTCGGCCTGGTGGGGATCTCGGGCCCCGACTGGCTCGGGGGCGCGAGCACCGCGCTGCTGTCGGTTGCGCTGGTCGATGTCTGGAGAGGCGTGGGCCTGGCCACCGTCATCTACATCGCCGGGATCTTGTCCATCCCGCCGCAGTACTACGAGGCGGTCTCGGTCGACGGCGGCACCGCTTGGGACCGGTTCCGGCACGTCACCCTGCCGCTGAGCTGGCCGGCCACCTACTCGGTGATCATCTTGTCGTTCATCGGCGGGCTGCGTTCGTTCGACCTGATCTGGACGATGACCCGCGGCGGCCCGGGGTTCACCAGCGACGTCATCGCCTCGATCATCTTCAAGCAGTACCAGGCCGGCTTCTATGGCCTGGCCACCGCCGGCAACGTGATCCTCTTCATCGTTGTCACCGCCATCGTCGTCCCGCTGGTCTGGTTCCTGGGCAAAAAGCAGGTGGCCCTATGAGAGCGATAAGGACGCTGCGCAGGGCCGGGGCCGAGGGCGTCGCGCTCGTCGCGGCCGCCGTCGTCTTCCTGGTGCCGTTCGCGTTCATCATGTTGACGGCGGTCAAGGACCAGATCGAGTCGGCGAACCTCGACTTCGCCTGGCCGACGAACTGGCGGATCGTAGAGAACTTCACCGACGTGGTGGCGGCGCGCGATCACATCCTGCTCCGGGCCTATGTCAACAGCATCGTGCTGACCGTCGCCTCCGTGGCACTGATCACGATTTTTGCCGCGATGGCGGGCTTCGTGCTCCAGCGTCGGCCCGGCCGGGTGGCCGGCGCCGCGAGCTTCCTGGTGCTCTCCGGGCTGATCATCCCGCCCGCGGTCGTGCCGACCATCTGGCTGCTCCAGGGGCTCGGCCTGTTCAAGACGATGCCCGGGCTCATCCTCGTCGAGGTCGCCATCAACCTGTCCTACGCGGTGCTGCTGTTCCGCGCCTTCGTGGCGACGATCCCCAAGGAGCTCGACGAGGCGGCGATGATCGACGGCTGCACCGCGTTCACGATGTTCTTCCGGGTGATCTTCCCGCTGCTGCGGCCGGTGGTGATCACCGTGATCCTCACCACCTCGGTGTTCGTCTTCAACGACTTCGTCAACCCGCTGTACTTCCTGCCGGGCGACGAGAACGCGACCGTGCAGGTCACCCTCTACAACTTCCAGAGCCAATACAGCACCCAGTGGAACCTGCTGTTCATGGACGTGGTGCTGATCACGATTCCGCCGCTGCTGGCCTTCATCTTCTTCAACCGCAAGATCGTGTCTGGGCTGACCGCCGGCGCCATCAAGGGCTGACCGGCGGACCGGCCGAGCAGCAGACCAAAGGAGTACCGCTACCCGTGACGACCGTGCCGCCCATCCTGCGGGTCGAACCCCCGGCCTTCGAGCACCACACCCGGCCCGCCAT
Organism: uncultured Thermomonosporaceae bacterium; assembly: GCA_937891035.1. Lineage (GTDB taxonomy): Bacteria > Actinomycetota > Actinomycetes > Streptosporangiales > Streptosporangiaceae > CALAED01. The sequence continues at coordinate 3,970 of CALAED010000568.1, forward strand.
CGGCATCGGTGTGCCCGCGCCCCGCCTGTCCTGGACGTCAGTGACCGACCTTCCGGGCTGGCGGCAACGGGCCTACGAAATCGAGATCGGCACCGAGACCGGCCACGTCGGAACCGCCACCGGCGTCGTCGAGTCCGGCCAGTCCGTCCTCGTGCCCTGGCCGGGCGCGCCGCTCGGCTCCCGGCAGCGCCGCCGCGTACGCGTGCGCGTCCATGGGTGCGACGGTTCGGACAGCGACTGGAGCCCGTGGTCGTGGGTCGAGGCGGGCCTCCTCGACCCGGCGGATTGGTCGGCCGGCGCGGCGGCGCCGCCGCTCGACCTCCTCGGCCCGCCCGACGGTCCCGCGCTCCTGCTCCGCCGCGGCTTCACCGTACGCGGGCCGGTCGCCGCGGCCCGGCTGTACGTGACCGCGCACGGACTGTACGAGGTGGAGATCAACGGCGCGGTCGTGGGCGACGACGTCCTCGCGCCGGGCTGGACCAGCTACGGGCACCGGCTGCGCTACCGCACGCACGACGTCACCGCGCTGCTGCGCGCGGGCGGCAACGCCATCGGCGCCACGCTGGCCGACGGCTGGTATCGCGGCCGCATCGGCTTCGGCGGCGGCAAGACCGGCGTATACGGCGACCGCACCGCGCTCATCGCCCAGCTTGAGATCACCTACGCCGACGGCACGACCGACACGATCGGCACCGACGGCGCCTGGCGGTGCGGGCGCGGCCCGGTCACCGCGGCGAGCCTGTACGACGGCGAGAAGTACGACGCCCGGCTGCTGCCCGCCGGTTGGTCGACGGCCGGCTTCGACGACAGGTCCTGGTCGCCGGCCGACGTCATCGACCACGACCCGGCGCTGCTCGTGGCCCCCGACGGGCCGCCGGTGCGCCGGATTGAAACCCTGCGCCCGGCCGCAATCCTCGCCGGGCCGGCCGGCGAGACGATCCTCGACTTCGGCCAGAACATCTCGGGCCGGCTGCGCATCCGGGTACGCGGGCCGGCCGGTCACACGGTCTCCTTCCGGCACGCCGAGGTCCTGGAGGACGGCGCGCTGTCGCTGCGGCCGCTGCGCGAGGCGGCCGCGCTCGACCAGTACACGCTGCGCGGTCCCGGGGCCGGGCGCGGCGTCAGGGACGGAGATGGTGCGATCGACGGTGCCGTCGAAGAGTGGGAGCCGCGGTTCACCATGCACGGCTTCCGGTACGCCCAGGTGATCGACTGGCCGGGTCCCCTCGACCCTGGCGACATCGAGGCGGTCGTGTGCCACACCGACATGCGGCGCACCGGCTGGTTCGAGTGTTCCGACCCGCTGCTGACCCGCCTGCACGACAACGTGGTCTGGTCCCTGCGCGGCAACTACGTCGACCTCCCGACCGACTGCCCGCAGCGCGACGAACGTCTCGGGTGGACCGGCGACATCGGCGTCTTCGCCCCGGCGGCCACCTTCTTGTACGACTGCGCGGGCCCCCTCACCTCATGGCTCGCCGACCTCGCCGCCGAGCAGGCCGAGATCGGCACCGTCCCGTACTACGTGCCCTGGGTGGACCTGCGGTTCCCGCCCAGCCCGGGCGCGGCCTGGGGGGACGCCGCGGTGATCGTGCCGTGGGCGCTCTACCGCCGCTACGGCGACGCCGGCCTGCTGCGTGTCCAGTACCCGAGCATGAAGGCGTGGGTCGACCAGGTCGCCGCGCTGACGGGGGAGCGGCATCTGTGGGACGAGGGATTTCAGTTCGGTGACTGGCTCGACCCCGCCGCGCCGCCCGACAAGCCGGGCCAGGCCCGTACCGATCCGGCCCTCGTCGCCACGGCCTACCACGCCTGGACCACCCGGCTGTTGGCCGAGGCGGCCGAGGTGCTCGGCCACGACGACGACGCCAAACGCTACGCCGCGCTGGCGGCCGAGGTTCGCGCGGCGTTTCGCGCCGAGTTCGTGACGCCGTCGGGCCGGCTGGCCGGCGACTCACAGACCGGTTACGCCCTGGCCCTCTGCCTGGACCTCATCGACGACCCCGCGCAGCGGGCGCGGGCGGGCCGCCGCCTGGTCGAGCTGGTCGAACGGGAAGATCACCGGATCGCCACGGGGTTCGTCGGCACCCCGCTGATCTGCGACGCTCTGGCCGCGGCCGGCGCGGAAGACACGCTCTACCGGCTGCTCACCCAGCGGGAGTGCCCCTCGTGGCTGTACCCCGTGACCATGGGCGCCACCACCGTCTGGGAGCGATGGGACAGCCTCCGGCCCGACGGATCGGTGAACCCGGGCGACATGACCTCGTTCAACCACTACGCACTGGGCGCGGTCGCCGACTTCCTGCACCGGCACGTGGCGGGCCTGTCCTCGGCGGCGCCCGGCTGCCGCCGGCTGCGCATCGCCCCCCGACCCGGCGGCGGACTCACCCACGCGGCGGCCGAGCTCGACACCCCGTACGGCCGGGCCGCGGTCAGCTGGCGCAGGGCCGAGGGCATCCTCACGGTCACCGCCGTCATCCCGCCGAACACCGTCGCCGAGGTGGACCTGCCCGGCGCGGCCGCCGGGCCGGCCGAGGTGGGCGCGGGCACCCACACCTTCAGCCGCCCCTACGGGCGAGCCGGCTGATCGTCGCCTCCGGCTCTCGGCCGACCGCCGGTCACACCCCGAGTATCGCGTTGATCGCCTCGTTGATGATCAGGTTGATGATCATCTGCTGGATCGCCTTGAAGACCGGGATCTCCGCGAGCGAGGCGCCGAACGTCGGCCCGGCGGTGGCGATCGCCTGGATGATCTGTATCAGCAAAATCGTCAGCTGAATGATCACATTGATCTTCAGCGCGAGGACGATCGCGGCGCAGACCATCAAGATCGCGCCGAGCGCGTGGCCGGCGGTCGCGCCCTTGTGCAAGATCTCCGCGGGCGACTGCTCGTCCTCCCAGCGCTCTTTGAAGGCGTCGATCGCCGCGCCGCTGTTGCCCGACCACACCTGCTGGGCGGCCCGCTGGGCGTCGCCGCCGATCTGCTCAAGCCGGCCGCCGTACGCGGTCCAGGACTGGCCGAGCTCGAACAGCCGCTGCTCATCGATCTCGGGCCAGTTGAAGCCGAGGTCGTTCAGCAGGCGCTCCAACTCGCTGGGCAGCGTCATCCCCATCGCGGCTACCGCGCTCCGCCGCCGCCGCCACCGCTACCTCCGCCAATGCCGTCGCCAATGCCGCCGCCCACGCGCTGCGCGGCGGCCTCGGTGGACTGGTCGGCGCCGTCATACCGCTCGGCCATCGCGTTGATCGCGTCCCCGAAGGACGTGAAGGCACTGGCGGCGGACTCGTAGGTCGTGGTCGCCCACTCCAGGACGCCTTCGTACGACGCCCCGATCAGTGAGCCGACCATGTCGGTCTGGCCGTACTTGAGGTTCTTCGCGTCGGGCTGGAAGGACTTCCACGCCTGGTCGAGGGCTTGGGCGGCGCGATGCAGGTCGGATCCGGCCTGCCGCAGCGACCCCGACCGGATGTCCATCTCGCCGCTAGCCACGACGTTCCCCTCGTGTCGCCGCGTTGATCTTGGCCACCGTCTCGGCGACGCCCTGGGTGAACTGGCTCATTTGCCGTACCGACTCGGTTTGCAGGCCCTCGATCATCCCGGCGAGCGCGGTCAAGTCCATCGTGGCCGGACTGGCCTGCGCGGTCTGTGCGCGCAGGTCGTCCATGGCCGCGTTAACCGCGATCTTGATCTGCGCGCACAGCTCCTCCGACCCCGAGCGCAGCAGCCGCGGATCGACGGTGAGCTCCTCCAGGTGTCCACCGGCGGCGACCTTCGCGGTGATCTTCCCGTCGGCGGCCGACCCCGCACCGGTCACCGGCGCGGCGTCCGCTTCGCCCAAGCCCGCCGCCTCGCCGGGCGGGCGGCCGCCGGAGCCGAGGGCTCCCAGGGCTCGCCGCGTCTCATCAAGTAGGCGCTCGAAATCGGTCCCCCCGAATTCGCCTACGCTCACCGCGTCCCCCAGCGTTCAACGCAACAGCCGACTTTACAAATCGCGCACGATCGTAGCTTTGTTGAGCAAATCGATACAAGCGCTTGGACGTCGCACGACGGTTTGCGGTTCCGCGGTGGCCGGGCCCGTTCGCATGCCGGACGCGGCGAAGACTATCGGCCCGATCGAAAGGCATGAGCGCCCCGGCCGCCATGCCGCCGTGCCGGCGCGGCGAA
>CALAED010000569.1 GCA_937891035.1 uncultured Thermomonosporaceae bacterium
GCCGAGTAGGGAGTGCAGTGGCAAAGGTCCGGGTATACGAACTCGCCAAGGAATTCGGAGTTGAGAGCAAGGCCGTCATGGCCAAGCTTCAGGAGATGGGCGAGTTCGTCCGGTCGGCGTCCTCAACGATCGAGGCGCCGGTCGTGCGCAGACTTCAGGAAGCGTTCACCGACGGAGCCGGTGGCACCGACGGCAAGGCGAACGACAAGGGTAAGGCCGCGCCCAAGAAGGCGGCCGCAGCCAAGGCTCCGGCCCCCCAGCCCGCCGCGGGCAAGTCCTCGGCGGCCAGACCAGCGCCGGGCAAGCCCGGTGGGCCAAAGCCGTCGGCCCCCAAGCCCATGGCTCCCAAGCCCCCGGTGAGCGCGGAAAGCGCTCGTGCCGCCGCGTCCGCGCCGGCCGAGCCGAAGGCGGCCGAGCCCAGGCCGGGGCACACCGTGCCCAAGCCGGGTCCCCGGCCGGCCGTTCCACGCCCCGCCCCCAGCGCCCCCAGCGGTCCTGGCGCCCCGAGCGGGCCGAGCGGCCCGGGCGGCGGCACCGGCCCCTCTGGACCGGCCACCACCGACCGGCCTGGCGGGGATCGCTCGCACGCGCCCAAGCCGGGTCCCCGGCCCGGCCCGCGCCCCGGTGGCCCAGGCCAGCGTTCGGGCGGCGATCGGCGTTCCGGTGGCGGCGAGCGCCGGCCCTCAGGTCCTCGTCCCGGCAACAACCCGTTCAGCTCGACCGCGACGGGCATGGGCGCGCCCAAGCCGGGTCCCCGGCCCGGCCCGCGATCAGGTGGTCCCGGCGGGCGTCCCGGCGGCGGCCGCGGTCAGGAGGGCGGCGACAGGCCGCCGCGTCCGGCCGCTGGTCGCGGCGGGCCCGGCGCGGGCGGCTCGCGTCCCAGCCCGTCGGCGATGCCGCCCCGGCCGGGCGGCGGCGGTCCGCGGCCGAGCCCGATGAACATGCCGTCTCGCCCGGCCGGTCCCGGTCCGGGCGCCGGTGGCCGCGGCGGTCCCGGTGGCGGTAGCCGTACCGGTGGCCGTGGCGGTCCCGGTGGCGGTCCCGGTGGCGGTCGCCCCAGCGGTGGTCGCCCGGGCGGCGGTGGCGGCGGTTTCGGCGGTGCGCGCACCGGTGGCCGTCCCGGCGGTGGCGGCGGTGGCGGCGGCGGTTTCGGCGGCCCGCGGCCCGGCGGCGGCGGTCGCGGCAGAGGCGGCACCCAAGGCGCCTTCGGGCGGCCGGGCGGTCCTCCGCGGCGGGGCCGCAAGTCCAAGAAGCAGCGGCGTCAAGAGTTCGACAACATGCAGGCACCCGCCGTCGGCGGCATCCAGGCCCCGCGCGGCAACGGCAAGGCGGTCCGGCTGCCGCAGGGCGCTTCGCTCACCGACTTCGCCGAGAAGATCGGCGCCAACCCGGCGGCGCTCGTGCAGATCATGCTGCATCTCGGCGAGATGGTGACCGCCACCCAGTCGGTCAACGAGGAGACGCTCAAGCTGCTCGGCGCCGAGCTCGACTTCGACGTCCAGGTCGTCAGCCCGGAGGACGAGGACCGCGAGCTGCTCGAGTCGTTCGACATCGAGTTCGGCGAGGACGAGGGCGGCGAGGAGAGCCTCCAGGTCCGCCCGCCGGTCGTCACCGTCATGGGCCACGTCGACCACGGCAAGACCAAGTTGCTCGACGCGATCCGCAACACCAACCTGGTGGCCGGTGAGGCGGGCGGCATCACCCAGCACATCGGCGCCTACCAGGTCGCGACCGAGGTCGACGGCCAGGAGCGCAAGATCACCTTCATCGACACCCCGGGTCATGAGGCGTTCACCGCCATGCGTGCCCGCGGCGCCGAGACGACCGACCTGGTCGTGCTGGTGGTGGCCGCCGATGACGGGGTCAAGCCGCAGACCACGGAGGCGATCGACCACGCCACGGCGGCCGGGGTGCCGATCGTGGTCGCGGTCAACAAGATCGACAAGGAGGGCGCCGACCCGGCGAAGGTGCGGGCCCAGCTCACCGAGTACGGCCTGGTGGCCGAGGAGTTCGGCGGCCAGACCCTGTTCGTCGACGTCTCGGCCAAACAGGGGCTGCACCTCGAGGACCTGCTCGAGGCGATCGTCTTGACCGCTGACGCCGAGCTCGACCTCAAGGCCAATCCCGACCAGCCCGCCCAGGGCGTCGCCATAGAGGCACACCTGGACCGGGGCCGCGGCTCCGTGGCGACCGTGCTTGTGCAGCGCGGCACGCTGCGGGTCGGCGACTCGATCGTCTGCGGCGGCGCGTACGGCCGGGTGCGGGCGATGCTCGACGAGAACTTCAACCCCGTCGAGGACGCCCCACCGTCGCGGCCGGTGCAGGTGCTCGGGCTGACCGCGGTGCCGGGTGCCGGCGACAACTTCCTGGTCGTCGACGATGACCGGGTGGCGCGGCAGATCGCCGACCGGCGGGCGGCGCGCAAGCGCAACGCCGAGCTGCTGAAGAGCCCGGCCCGCCGCACCCTCGAGGACATCCTCAAGGGCGAGGTCCAAGAGCTGCTGCTCATCGTCAAGGGCGACGTCTCCGGTTCGGTCGAGGCCCTTGAAGACTCGCTGCTCAAGATCGACGTGGGCGACGAGGTCGGCCTGCGCGTCATCCGCCGCGGCGTCGGCGCGATCACGCAGGACGACGTCAACCTCGCGCTGACGTCCGAGGGCACGGTCATCATCGGCTTCAACGTGCGTCCGGAGCGCAACGCCCAGGAGCTGGCCGAGCGCGAGGGCGTGGACATCCGCTACTACTCGGTCATCTACCAGGCGATCGAAGAGGTCGAGGCGGCCCTCAAGGGCATGCTCAAGCCGGAGTTCGAGGAGGCCCAGCTCGGCACCGCGGAGGTTCGCGAGATCTTCCGGGTCCCCCGCGTCGGCAACATCGCCGGCTCGATGGTGCTGTCCGGCACGATCAACCGCAATGGCAAGGCGCGGCTGATCAGGGACGGCGTGGTGGTGGCCGACAACCTCACGGTGTCGTCGCTGCGCCGGTTCAAGGACGACGCGACCGAGGTGCGCGAGGGCTTCGAGTGCGGTATCGGCGTCGGCTACAACGACATCAAGATCGGCGACGTCATCGAGACGTTCGAGATGCGGGAGAAGCTGCGCGACTGAGTCCCAAGTCCTCGACGCCCAGGCCCCAGGCCCTGGGCCCAGGAGACCGGCCGGCCGCGTGCTCAGCGCGGCGGCCGGTGACCGGATAAGCGGATACGCGGACAACGCGCGGACAGCGGCCTGTCTCGCGCTCCGGCCGCCGCCCGTGCGCTCGCCACGAGCGGGCACGCGGGGCGGCCGGAGCGTGGAGACGGCGCGGCGGCGCTACCGAGGTGATCGTTCAGGTGTACGTGGGGGCGCTGACCCTGGATCTGCTGCTGGGAGACGTACGATCGCTCAAACAGAAGCGGTCGGTCGTCCGGCCCATCGTCGCCGAGCTGCAAAGGCGCTTTCCCGGAGTGGCCGTCGCCGAGACCGGCAATAACGATCTCTACCGCAGGGCGGAGATCGGCGTCGCCGTGGTCTCGGCCGACGCCGACAACTGCAGCACGGTCCTCAACGCGTGCGAACGCCTGGTCGCCGGGCGCCCCGACATCGAGCTGCTGTCCGCCCGGCACCGGCTCTTTTCCGACGACGACTGATTCCACAACCCAACAATTCACCAGACCGACGAAGGAAGGTCGATCATGGACCCGGCCCGGGCGCGTAAGCTCGCCGATCGCATTCAGCGGATCGTGGCCGAGATGCTGGAGCGGCGCATCAAGGACCCGCGGCTCGGCTTCGTCACCGTGACGGACGCCCGCCTCACCAATGACCTGAGGGACGCGACGGTCTACTACACGGTGTACGGCACCGACGGCGAGCGAGCCGACACGGCGGCGGCCCTGGAGAGCGCCAAGGGCGTGATCCGCTCGGAGGTGGGCCGGCAGACCGGGCTGCGGCACACGCCGTCCCTGGCGTTCGTGCCGGACGCCCTGCCGGACACGGCACGGCACGTCGACGAGTTGCTGGCCCAGGCCCGGGCCAGGGACGAGCAGGTGGCGAAGGCGGCCGAGGGCGCGCGTCCGGCGGGCGAGCCGAATCCCTACCGCGATTCGGCGCCAAACCAGGTTGTCGAAAGCGACGGCGACGTCGAGGGCGACGCGGGATACTCCGGAAGGTAGGCAATGACGGCGCCGGGCGCAACCTAGCGGATATCTCCCTAAACCGGGCGCCCCGATCGACCGGCCGGGTCGGGGACGACGAGCGACAAAAGAACGGCCACACCGGCCACACCGGCGATGCCGGCCGCACCGCGCCGCGGCGCGTCGCCGGTGAGCGGACTGAGCGGACTGAGCCGATGAAGAGCACTGCGAGTGGACCGGACATGCCCACGGGCGGGCTCGACGACGCCCTGTGGGCCCGAGCGGCAGAGGTGATCGAGGCGGCCGACGAGGTCTGCCTGGCCTGCCATGTATCGCCCGACGGCGACGCGCTCGGGTCGATGCTCGCGTTCGCGCAGGTGCTCCGTGACCTGCGCAAACCGTTCGTGGCTTCCTTCGGCGATCCGTTCACCGTGCCGTCGAACCTGCGGTTCCTGCCCGGACTCGGTCTGCTCAGCGAGCCGGCCGGCTACCCGGCGGCGCCCACCGCGATGGTGACCTTCGATGCCGCCAGCATCGACCGGCTCGGCTCGCTCGCGCCGCACGCGGAAAAGGCCAACGACCTCCTGGTCATCGATCACCACGCATCCAACACGTGGTTCGGCACCGCGCATCTCGTCGACCCGGCGGCGGCGGCAACCGCAGTGCTCGTCGAGCCGCTGATCGAACGGATCGGCGGCACGCTGACCAGGGACGTCGCCCTCGGCCTGTACACGGGCCTGGTCAGCGATACCGGCTCGTTCAAGTACGCCGGCACGACCCCCGCGGTCCACGAGTTCGCCGGCCGGCTGCTGGCCACCGGCATCCGGCCCGAGCGGGTCGGCCTGGAGCTGTGGGACCGGGCGCCGTTCGGCTACCTTCGGGTGCTGGCGGCCGCGCTCGGGCGGGCCCGGCTCGACCAGGCGGCGGCCGGCGGGCGCGGGCTGGTGTGGACCGTCGTCAGCCGGGCCGACCGCGCCGCGCACAACGTGCCCTACGACCTGCTCGAGGGCGTCATCGACGTGGTGCGCAGGACGGACGAGGCCGAGGTCGCCGTGGTGTGCAAGGAGTCCGACGACGGCGTGTGGTACGTCTCGACCCGGTCCAAGGGCCGCGTCGACGTGGGCCGCGCCTGCAGCCTGCTCGGCGGCGGCGGGCACTCGACCGCCGCCGGATTCACCGCCCCCGGCGCGCCGGCGACCACGATCGACCGGCTGCGGGAGGCGCTCGCGCCGCCTGGTGCGGTCAGCGGTGCCGTGGCCGGCGGCGCCGCGGCAGCGGACGCCGGGTTCACCGACGCCGGGTTCACCGACGCCATGCTCACCGACGCCGTGCTCACCGACCACAAGGCGGCCAACCGGGCATGAACACGGGACTTGTCGTCGTCGACAAGCCGGCCGGCTGGACCTCACACGACGTGGTCGGCAAGCTGCGGCGGCTGGCCGGCACCCGCCGGGTCGGGCACGCGGGCACGCTTGACCCGATGGCCACGGGCGTCTTGGTCATCGGCATCGACAAGGCCACCCGCCTGCTCGGGCACCTGGCGCTGACCCAAAAAGCCTACGACGCCACGATCAGGCTCGGCGCGTCGACCAACACCGATGACGCCGAGGGGGAGATCACCGCGACGGCGCCTGCCGCCGTCGTCGAAGCGGTCACCGACGAGGCGCTGCGCGCCGCGGTCAAAGCGCTGACCGGCCGACTCCAGCAAGTGCCGCCGCAAGTGAGCGCGATCAAAGTCGGCGGGGAACGGGCGTACAAGCGGGCCAGGCAGGGTGCGCCGGTCGAACTGGCGGCGCGGCCGGTCACGGTCGACGACTTCGCAGTACACGACGTGCGCCGCCGCGACGGGCTCATCGATCTCGACGCGTCCATCACCTGTTCGAGCGGGACGTACATCAGGGCGCTGGCCCGCGATCTCGGCGCGGCGCTCGGCACCGGCGGACACCTGACCGTGTTGCGACGCACCCGGGTCGGCCCGTACGACCTGGCCATGGCACGGACGATCGCCCAGCTCACCGAACGGCTCGAGGTGCTGCCGCTCGCCGACGCGGTCGCCGCGGCGTTCCCGCGCCGGGACGTGTCGGCCGACGAGGCCGGCAAGGTCGCGCATGGCGTCCGGCTGCCGGCGGTCGGGCTCGGCCCGGGCCCGGTCGGGGTCTTCGGCCCGGACGGCGCGCTGGTGGCGCTGGTCGAAGAACACGAGGGCGTCGCCAAGTCCCTCGCCGTCTTTGTTCCCTGATCATCGGGGCCCGGACCCGGAGACCGGAAGTAGAGTTCCGTGCGGGGGGAGCTCACGACCGGCGCCGCGGGTCCGCTTTCGTGGCGTACCACCTCGCATGGCAGGCTTGGAAGGTGCTACGAGAGGAGCGTGCAGGTGCGGCGCTGGTACGGGCTCGACGACGTCCCCGCTGACTGGGGGAGATCGGTCGTCACCATCGGCGTGTTCGACGGCGTGCATCGCGGGCACCAGACCATCGTCGGCCGCGCCGCAGAGCTGGCTCGCCGGCTCGGGTTGCCGGTGGTCGTGATCACTTTTGATCCACACCCGGACGAGGTGGTCCGGCCCGGCTCGCACCCGCCCATGCTGTCCTCGCCCAAGCGGCGCACCGAGCTGCTCGCGGGTCTGGGCGTCGACGCGGTCATGGTCTTGCCGTTCACCTTGGAGCTGTCGCGGATGAGCCCGGACGATTTCGTCCAGTCCGTCCTCGTCGAGCGGCTGCACGCGGCGCGGGTGGTGGTGGGGGAGAATTTCCGGTTCGGCCACAAGGCCCGCGGCGACGTCGCGCTGCTCGCCGAGCTGGGGGACAAATACGACTTCACGGCCGAAGGCGTGCCATTGGTGGCTAACGACCAGACGATCTCCTCCACGGTCATCAGAGAGCTGCTGGCCGCCGGCGACGTCGAGGGCGCCGGGGCGGCGCTTGGCCGGCCCCATCGGGTCGAGGGCGTGGTCGTCCGCGGGCATCAGCGAGGCCGGGCGCTCGGTTTTCCCACCGCCAACCTCGAGACGCTGCCCTACACCGCGATCCCCGGCGACGGGGTGTACGCGGGCTGGCTGGAATGCTTTCCGGTGAATCGGGGCGCGGACACGGGGGCCGGTTCGGCCTCGGAGACTCGGTGGCCCGCCGCGATCTCGATCGGCACCAATCCCACCTTCGATGGCGTGGAGCGTTCGGTTGAGGCGTACGCACTCGACCGGGACGATCTCGACCTTTACGGCGAACACGTAGCGGTTGACTTCGCTGTCAGGATCCGCGACCATCTGAAGTTCGACTCGATCGAGGCGCTTGTCGCCGAGATGCGGCGCGATGTGGATCGTGCCCGCCAGATCACGGCTCGTTCCAGCGCGTGACCAGCCGTGACAGGTGCTCGTCAGACCATGGTACGGTGAAGAGTCGCCAGGACTAGCCTGGACATGTCCGCAAGCGTGCCCGCTGTACCCTCAGGTGGCGGGTAGCTTCGAACGCACGATGCGGAACTCGATGCCTGGCAGTGGGGCTGATCTCGACAGCCGGGTTCTGCGCGTGACGACTTGTGAAGGAGCCCCGTGTCTCTGGACACCGCTGTAAAGAACCAGATCATCGCCGAGTACGCGACCGGTGAGGGTGACACCGGATCTCCGGAGGTCCAGGTCGCGCTGCTGACTCGCCGAATCAACGATCTGACCGAACATCTCAAGACGCACAAGCACGATCACCACAGCCGCCGTGGGCTGCTGCTCCTGGTCGGTCGGCGGCGTCGACTGCTGAAGTATCTGCAAAAAAAGGACATTAACCGCTACCGGCAGCTGATCGAGCGACTCGGACTGCGCCGATAGCGACTGCGAGGGAGTGGCCGTGCCGGATGGACTACCCACCGGCTCAACCGGCCCGAACGGGCTTGGCCGGCTCGCCCGCTCACCCAGCCCATCGGCGCGTGCCGAGGGCGGGCGGTCCGTGCCCGGCGCTCCCTTGTCCACACATGGCTTCAGGCCAACTGAACACCTTGCCCAACTGAATAGCCCCACTCCGCGGCCACCGACCCGATTC
>CALAED010000570.1 GCA_937891035.1 uncultured Thermomonosporaceae bacterium
GTCCGGGCCGCCCGGCCGGCGCTTGCGGCCGCGCTTGAGGGTCCAGCGGCCATCGGTGTCCATCTGCGCCCGCCTGGCCTTCGACCAGCGGGACAACTGACGGTCGCGAAGGATGATGCAGATCGCAGAGCCTTGGGTGCCCAGCCCGCGCTCGGTATCCGCGTCGATCACGATGTGCAGCCTGCTAGAAGTCGATCCGCATCACGACGCGCCTGCGCGTGGGCCTGCTGACCTCGGCGAACCCGACGGCGGCGAAGATGCTGCGGCTGCCAACGTGGAGCTCTCCCTAGGTGATCTCCTGCCCTGGCCGCGTGATCAATCGGGTAGCCCTCGAGGGCACGGGCGCCGCGCTCGCGGGCGAAGTCGACGGTCGGGGCATGGATACATTCCTTGTCAGAGGTTGTTGAGCAGGGCGCCTTTTCTCGGTACTCAGCGGGTGGCGCCGATTTCCCGCAGCATGTCGCCGACGACCCTGAGGGCCCAGCAGCGTGGCGTCCTTGCTTAGGAACTGGCTTCTTTCTCCGCTCAGGCCGCCACGGCGAGTTCTTGCGTGGCAGCGGACGTCGCGAGGAACCGCTCGACATCCAGGGCCGCCATCGCGCCCGATCCGGCCGAGGTGACCGCCTGGCGGTAGACGGGATCGGCGACGTCGCCGGCAGCGAACACGCCCGGGACGCTCGTCGCCGTGGCGTCGCCGTCGAGACCGCCCTTGGTCACGAGATAGCCGCCCTTCATGTCGAGCTGGCCCTCGAAAAGGCTGGTGTTCGGCGTGTGTCCGATCGCGATGAAAACGCCATCCACCATGAGCTCATGCGTATCGCCGGTCGGCGTGTGCCGAACGCGAAGCCCGGTCACGCCGCCCTCGTCGCCAAGCACCTCTTCGACCTCGTGCTCGAAGAGGATCGAGACGTTCCCCTCGGCGACCTTGCGGAACAGGCGGTCCTGGAGGATCTTCTCGGACTTGAGCGCGCTCCGGCGATGGACGAGCGTCACGTGCGACGCGAGGTTCGCTAGGTAGAGCGCCTCCTCGACGGCCGTGTTGCCGCCGCCCACGACCGCGACCGGCCGCCCGCGGAAGAAGAAACCGTCGCAGGTGGCGCACGCAGACACGCCGCGCCCTTTGAACCGCCCCTCCGATGGCAGCCCGAGGTAGCGGGCCGAGGCGCCGGTCGCCACGATCAGCGCATCGGCCGTGTATGTGACCCGATCGCCCCGCAGACGGAATGGCCGGACCGAGAGGTCGGCCTCGGCAATCTGGTCCTGGATCAGCCGTGCCTCGAATCGCTCGGCGTGAGCACGGAGGCTGTCCATCAGCTCCGGACCCTGAAGACGGGCATCGCCGCCCGGCCAGTTCTCGACCTCGGTCGTGGTCGTGAGTTGGCCGCCGACCTCCAGGCCCGAAATAACCACAGGCTCGGCGCCCGCGCGGGCAGCGTAGATCGCGGCGGTGAGCCCAGCGGGGCCGCTGCCGAGGATGATCAGCCGGTGATGCTCGCTCCGCTGCCCTTCGGGATCTGCCTCTCGTCCCAGCAGGCGATCGAGCTCCCCCTCAGCATCCAAGGCGGCGAGATCGTCATAGCCGCCGATCGAGCGACCATTGATGAAGATCTGCGGCACGGTTCGCCGGCCGGAGCGCTCGATGACCTCCGCCTGGCGTCCAGCATCATGCGTGACGTCGATCTCCTCGTAGGCGACGCCCTTGCTTTTGAGCAGCGCCTTCACCCGGACGCAGTAAGGGCAGTCGTCTTTGGTGTAGATGACAAGGTCGGACATGATCGTCCTCCTCCTTGGTCTCGAAAGTGCTGAACGTGCCGATCACGATGGCGGCAAGATTGGAAGCGTGAACCAACGCTCACTTGAACCCCATGGGCCACGCGGGCCTTCGAGCGACATGCCCGGCGGAAAGTGACATAGTGGCCGCCGGTGCATCAAAGCGCAGAATGATCGGGACCTTCGAGCCGTCCACGACATCGTGCGCCTTCGGGGAAGAAGTGATAACGCCCATCGATCCGGATTCGGCGCGCACGTTTCCGAGCGGCAGCGCCCCGATCATGAGCGCCACGACCACGACGCGGAGTGGCCGGATCGTTAGCGGGTTCGTCACGGCTCGGACCTTGGTCGGGGCGCCGGCGGCAGAGTCAGAAGCGGGTGTGGGGGCGGAGTTACGCGACATGGCTGACACTTCCTATGTTGGGCAAGGAACATCGTTGTTGAAGCAACGAAGACCATGTACGCCGGGAGCATGAGCTTTTGAATGCCAGTGTTGCTCAATGATATGCTCATCTGTCTCATATGCGCGGGATCGCCGCCTCGGCGGGAGCTGCTGGCCTTGCGAAGACGTCCCGGCCGGACGGCTCCTGCATCTTGCGCCATTGCGCCGGAGTGACGCCCATGTGGCTCTTGAAGGCGCGCTGGAAGGCCGCTTCTGATTGATACCCGACCGCCTCCGCCACGGCGCCCGTGGAAAGAGAGGATTTCCTCAGTTCGTTCGCGGCGAGCGTCATCCGGATTTCGGTCAGGAGATCGCTGGCCGAGCGCCCGAGCTTCTCCTGGAATTGCCGGGCGAGCGTGGCGCGCGACATGTTGCACAGGCGCGCAAGCTCGGGCAGCGACCATGCGCGCGCGGGCTCGTTGAACAGAGCGGCGACCGCCGGTGCCAGGCGGGGATGACCGGCCAAAGCAAGGAGACCGCGTGGCGCATCTTCAGTCTCGCTGGCGAGCCGCATCACAAGCGCGAACATCGCCGTCGACAGCGCGTTCAGCATCGCGCGGCCGCCCAGGTGATCGTCTGCGGACTCACTCCGCATCAGGGATACGAGGCCTGCAAGCTGCGCGGCCGTCTCCTTCTGTCCAGCGTGAGTGCCGGCATGCACGACGAGGCGCGGCGGCAGATAGCTGCGCACAAGACGGTCGTGCGGGGGCACGATGGCGAAGTGTCCGCACAACAGATCGAGCCGTTCGTCCGAACCGAGATTTTCGCTAATCGTGAAGTTGAGGGACGCGCGGTTATGGGCCGGCAGGGGCCGCACTCCACTTCCGTCGTGCATGACGTGCCGTGGGTTGCCGGGAAGCAGAAGGATGTCGCCGGCCCTCAGCTGCAACGGTCGGCCTCCCGCCGGATCGTCCAGTGTCGCGGAGCCGGCGAGCACGGCATGGTACGGGATTTCGTTCGCCTCGCCCGGACCCTGGTCGATGCGCCAGGGCGCGCCGTAGGAGCAGCGCAAGTCCAGCCGCCCGCGCACCGGCATCATCTCGAATAGCCGGCTGAGCCAATCCATGGCGACCTCCCTGAAAGCGATCCAAATGAGACGACAGAGCATATAGTTGAGACTTGGTGGCATTCAAAGTCTCAGGGCGTGGTCATACTTTCGCTCTGCAATCGTTCACCAACCCCAACGAAGGAGTGCCACCATGTCCCGTCTTTCAGTCCCCAACCTCGAATCCGACACCGGCGCGTCGGGCCAGATCTACGCCCAGAGACCAGATGGCTCGACCGGTGGCTCGGCATGGACACGGGCGGGAAGTTCGTCCTTGCTACGACCACCCCACTTCGGTCCAGGTCGCCCGCCTCAATCAGCCGCGACGGTTTCGCGTTTGCGTCACGGGCGCGAAGCCGGCTGGCCTCGGAGCGAAGGTCATCACCGAAGACGCCGAGATCGTCATCCCTGTGGGCTACTGCGGTGAGTTCGATGCTCGCCAGGTCACGGTCGTTCCGGCGACGGCCCTGGGCAGCACCCAGCAGGTCCGTGGCTATCACGAGATCGTTGGCTGACCGATTACACCGAACATGACCGCGGTTGCGCCGCCCCTCGGACTAGGCGGCGTGGCCTTCGGAGCCGATGCCTCCAGGGGCGCCGCCAGTACCTGTGAGCTGGTCCTACGTCATGACCGATGAGGGCACTCCGGCGATCTGGCGCCACAGGCGGCGCGGGACCGGTCGCCGGAAGCCGAAAGGAGCGAGCCATGCTGAAGACCTCGACCGCCGAGACTCCCGGGACCGCCGCTCTGCGCGTGTTCGGCGCGAGCG
>CALAED010000571.1 GCA_937891035.1 uncultured Thermomonosporaceae bacterium
GTTCGCCGGCTGGACGGTGGCGACCATAGCCATGGGCCTGGTCATCCAGGCCGATTCACTGAAGTCGATCGAGTCCTTCACGATCACCATGGTGCTCGTAGGGCTGCTTGTTCCGGTTCTCGCCGCGACCGCCCGCACCGGGTTCTTGCTGGTCAGCGCCGGCCGGGCGGTATCGATGGCCGGCGGCGAAGACGAGCCCACGGGGGCCGCCGCCGGCACCGGCGAGGACGAGCAGGCCAAGCGGCTGGCATGGGATCGGTTGCGGTCAATCATCACGTCCGCGCAGAGCCGCGACGCCCTCGCCCGTCGCGCGCTCGTGTGGGCCTACGGCGCAGGCGCCGCCTTCCTCTCCTGGAGCCTGGCGGTAGTCCTGCTGGCAAACGGCTAAGAGGGGCCATGACGGAGCCGGCACCTATGGCACTGGGCTTATCGCCCCACTCCCCCCTGCCCTGGGTGTCGGCTCTTGCCAACAGGTACCCGCGTTCGTTGGACTGAAGGTAGGTAGATCCCACACACCACAACCTCTGAAAAGAGGGCGGAACGAAACGGACCCCCGAGTGCAAGAAAGGACTATGGGCCCGTCCCAGCCTCCAAACGGCTTTTGGAGCGAACTGGACGAAACCGAGCGGCAGGCTCTGCGGGAGGCCGGTCGGTCTCGTCCGTATGCGACGGGGATGCATCTGTGCTACGAGGGGGATCCGTCGGACTACGTCATCGTGATCGAAAACGGATGGGCCAAGGTGACATCGACCACCGAGGACGGCCACGACGTGGTGCTCGCCGTGCGCGGCCCCGGCGACCTGGTCGGCGAAAGCGCCGGCCTGGGGCACCGGCAGCGCTCGGCCACCGTGACCGCGCTGTCCCCGCTGCAGGCGCTGCTGGTCCCGGCGGCCCGGTTCGCCACCTTCCTCGATGAGCACCCGCGCGCCTGGCGCATGGTCAGCGGCACCTTCGTCCGCCGCATCGACGATCACGACCGCCGGCTGCGCGCCCAGGCATCCGCCGACGGCGCCCGCCGGCTCGCGCTGTTGCTGATCGACCTCGCCGAGCACTACGGCACCCCCGGCCCGGCCGGCAGCGTGATCATTCAGCCTCCGCTGTCCCAGTCCGAGCTGGCCAGCTGGGTGGACTCCTCACGCGAGACGGTGGCCAGGGCGCTCAAGATCTGGCGGACCCGCCGCCTGGTCGACACCGCCCGCCGCAAGATCACCGTACTCAACCCGGACGGACTGCGCGCGTACGCCAACGGCCAGCCGCCCCCCGGCACCAACGGCCGCCCGGTAGGTGCGCGTTGACAGAAACATCAGAAGGCCTGCCCGAGCCCGCGTCCGCCCGCGTCCCGGGCCCGTCCCCGGCCGCCACGCGGCGCGCCCAGCACTGTGTGATC
>CALAED010000572.1 GCA_937891035.1 uncultured Thermomonosporaceae bacterium
GCGGGTCGTCCAGGCCTTCCAAAACCTCGGCCGGACGGTGGCCATGACCGGTGACGGCGCCAACGACGCCGCCGGGATCCGGCTCGCCGACGTGGGCATCGCGCTCGGCGGGCGGGGCACGGCGGCGGCCAAGGCGGCGGCCGACATGATCGTCGCCGACGACAAGCTCGAAACGATCATCTCGGCGCTCGTCGAGGGACGGGCGATGTGGGCGTCGGTGCGGCAGGCGCTGGCCATCCTGGTCGGCGGGAACCTCGGCGAGATCGGCTTCACGCTCGTGGGCTCGCTGACGGGCGGCAGCTCCCCGCTGTCGGCGCGGCAGCTGCTCCTGGTCAACATGCTCACCGACCTCGCTCCGGCGCTGGCCATCGCCGTCCGCGCGCCGCGCCCGGAGACCGCGCTGACGCTGCTCGGCGAGGGCCCGGAGTCGTCGCTCGGCGCGGCGCTCACCCGGGGCATCGCGCATCGCGCCGTCGTCACCGCGCTCGGGGCCGGCACCGGCTGGGCGATCGGCCGCTTCACCGGCCCGGCCGTACGGGCCCGCACCATCGGGCTCGTCGCGCTGGTCGGCACCCAGCTCGCGCAGACGCTGGCGGTGGGCGGCCGGGACCGGGCGGTGGTGCTCAGCGCCGTCGGCTCGGCGCTCGTGCTGGCCGCCATCGTGCAGACGCCGGTGCTCAGCACGTTCTTCGGCTGTGTCCCGCTCGACCCGCTCGGCTGGGCGATCGCGCTCGGCGCCATCGCCGTCGCCGTTTCGGGGGGCCGGCTGGTCGCCGCGCGCTCCGCCCACGAGGCGCTCGACCGGCCCGGTGCGCTCAAGCTCACCAATGTCGCACGATGGGGCAGGTGAGGGTATGTGTGATGCCCTCGATCCGCTGGATTCGCGCGACCACCTGGTTGCCCATGTCTTCGGCGTTTTCGGCTTCGGCGCGGGCGATGATGTCGTACGGTCCCGTGACGCCCACGGCCGCGACCACGCCGGGCACGGCCGCGACCTGGACGGCGATGCTAGCCGCCGCGCCGATCTCGGCCTGGATGAGGATGTAGGCACCCAGCATCGCGCGCTCCCCGGGGGTTGCTCCTGCTTCTATGGTGCGCGGTCGCCGTCCCTCTCGTCTGCGGAGTGGCCCTGAATTGAGGTTCCGGCGAACAGGTAAGGGTGGCCGCGCTGACCTTCGTGCCGCCGAAGGCGATACGGATGAACGGTGCATGAAAACCAGGAGGCACACCGCGATGCCGGCCCTCGACCAGGAGCCCGCGTCGGCATCGGCGTCCGCCGGCCACCTGAAGAAGGCCACCGACTGGCCGCGTGCCGGGGTACGGGCGGACCACCTATGTGGCCGTTGGTTGCCGGGACGTTGCCGGGAAACGGCCCCACACCGCTGTCGTGGCATCCTCACCGCCGCGCCCGCCAGTACCTCAGCCCGTACTGAACGCCCGGACCGGCCGATTCCCGAACCACGTTCGCCGCTGAGCGGCGATAGGGAGAAATTTCGGCCATTTGTTCGGTCGGCGCGTTTCGGGCCGTTCAGTCGATCCACCCTGAAGCCCGCACGCCGTTCGCGGGAAAGGGGCCCTGGCATGGTCGCGTTCGAACACGAAGATGTGCTGATCCGCAGGGGGCCGCGTGCCGGCCTGCCGGTGATCGTCGCCATCCACTCCACCGCCCCCGGCCCGGCGATCGGCGGCTGCCGGATCTGGCGGTACGCCGGCTGGACCGAAGGGGTCGACGACGCGCTGCGGCTGTCCGCCGCCATGACACACAAGTCGGCGGTGGCCGGGCTCGCGGCCGGCGGCGGCAAGACCGTCGTGCCCGTGCCCGCGGGCGCCGCGCTCGGGCCGGCGCGCCGCCGGGCTCTGCTCCTTGACATCGGAGACGTCATCGCCTCCCTGGACGGCCGGTACGCGACGGGCCCCGACGTCGGCACCACGTCCGCGGACATGGCGATCATCGGTGAGCGCACGGCACACGTGTTCTGCCGGCCGGCCGACCAGGGCGGCAGCGGCGACCCGTCGCCGCACACCGCCGCCGGCGCGTTCGCGGCTCTCCGGGCCGTGTGCGCGCGGCGGTTCGGGACGGCCGCGCTCACGGGGCGGCGGCTGGCCGTGGTTGGCCTGGGCAACGTCGGCGGCGCCCTCGCCCGCATGCTCGCCGCGGCGGGGGCTGAGCTGATCGTCGCCGACATCGACCCGGCGAAGCGCGCGTTCGCCGATGAGATTGGAGCCACCTGGACCGGGCCGGAGGAGGCGATCACCGCGCCGGTCGACGTGCTGGTGCCCGCGGCGCTCGGCGGTCTGCTCACCGAGGAGGTCGTACCCGCGTTGCGCTGCGCCGCCATCGCCGGACCGGCGAACAACCAGCTCGCCGACCCGGCCGTCGCCGACCTGCTGCACCGGCGCGGCATCACGTGGGTACCGGACTACGTGGTCAGCGCGGGCGGCGTCATCGGCACCCTCGGCCTGGAGCTGCACCATCGCACCGCCGATGAGGCGCGCGCCCTGGTTTCGGGCATCGAAGACACCGTGGGCGAACTGCTCGACGCGGCGGAGCGCGCCGGCGGCACGCCGGCCAGGGCGGCGCACGAGCTGGCCCGGCGCCGCCTGCGCGCGGCCGCGTCCCCTGATCGCGAGCCGGCACGCTGACGGGCGGCCCGCCATCGCGGCGACCCGACGATGACGCGGTGGCCGAAGACGGGCCGACAATTTACCGGCGTGCGCGGCCCGGCCCAGCGAGCGAAATGCGAGAATTGTCGCTGCCCCGCAAAAAACCCGCCCGCTCTCGGACGGGGGATGTCCATCATTTACCATTTGGGGTGGCCATTATTGAATAACGGCGGCCACTATTGGAATGCGGCTGTGAGGAACGGGGAGAAAAATGCGGATGCTTGTGTCGGGGGCCGTGGCGCCTCTTCGGCGAATCCTTGGAAATCTCCGTATCTTTCGGAATTTTCCGTTTCATCGCCTCATTCTGGCCGTCCTGCTGATCGTCTGTGCCGGCTGCGGCGGGAGCGGCGGGTCCTCGGCGGCGCTGCCGCAGCGTGCCCTGCCGCAGCGGGCGGAGCCGCCGGCTCATCCCGCCGGATCGCCGACTCAGGCGGACCACGCGCGGGCCTGCGGGAAACCGCGGGTGCTCAAGTCCGCCGACGCCGACGAGATCATGGCCGGCCGGCTCACCATCCCGAAGTTCCGGACCGTGACGATCGACCCGCGCCGCGACGGTCGCATCGACTGGTCGCAAGATCCGTACCGTCATCCGTCCTGGCAGACCGCCTTCCGGTCAGGTGGCTGGATCGGCGCGCTGGTCATGCGCCACCTCGCCGACCCGGACCGCACCGCGGCCCATCGCGCTCGCGCGGCGGCGCTGCTGCACGGCTGGCTGCGCCACGTGCCCGTGAAGTACCGCAGCCCGTACACGCTCGTGTGCGCCGCGCAGATCTTCCCTGGCGAGGCGTGGGTCGAGGGGCAGACCCCGCGCCTGGTCGACTACCTCGCCACCCACTGGCAGGGGGCCTGGAACCATGGGCTGCGGCAGGATCTGGATCTGCTGCAGATCGCCTGCGGCTATCCGGCGGGCGTGTGGGGCGGCCGGCCGACAAGGTGGCGGGCGACGGCCCGCGAGCGGCTGATCAGTGCGTTCGCGCCCAACCGGCTCGGGCCGGCGATCGACCGCCAGGGGGTGGTCAACGAACAGTCGACCGGCTACGCCAAGCTCGCCCACGAATGGTGGACGAGGGCCGACCGGCGGCTGGCCACGTGCTCCACCGCCCTGCCCGACTGGATCATGAAACGGGTGGCGCGCATCCCGCTGTTTTTGGCCCACTCCACCCAGCCCGACGGCACCATCGCGCAACTCGGCGACACCTACCGGGAGGGCGCCGACCCGGCGCCGGGGACACCGTTCGAATACGCCGCGACGCGCGGCGCGAGCGGTTCGCCGCCACGCGATCAGATCGCCGTGTACGCGGCCGGGTACGTGTTCGGCCGCTCGGGATGGGGAACGAGCCGGCCGTTCGGCGCTGAGTCGTTCTACTCGCTGCGCTTCGGCCGCGGCCGCCAGGTCCACGGACATCACGACCATATGTCCCTCACCTATTTCGCGCGGGGCCGCAACCTGATCGTCGACGCCGGCCACACCGGCTACGAGAACGGCCCCTATCGGGCCTACCTCCGCTCGCCCGAGGCGCACAACGTCCTCACCATGCCCGGCGTGCGCTTCTCCGGCGCCGCGCCCACCCGCCTCACCCGCCGCGCCATCGGGCGGGCCGGCCAGTTCTTCGAATTCACCGACGCCGCTTACGGTGCCGGGCGGGGGCGGCACCGGAGCGTGTACGTCTCCCAGCGTCCGCACTTCGTCCTGGTCTTCGACCGCGCGACCGGCGCCCGCCGCTACCAGCAGCTGTGGCACCTCGACCCCGCGCTGCGCGTCACCGCCGTACGCCGTACGCACGCCATCGCCAC
>CALAED010000573.1 GCA_937891035.1 uncultured Thermomonosporaceae bacterium
CGGGAAAGGCTCGGGCGGCATCGACTGGGTCACCCGCAGCATGAAGTTCTTCCAGATCTCCGCCGGAATCGTGCCGCCGTAAACGCTGCGCTGATAGCCGGGGATGCCGGTGATCGTTTTGTTCTTGGTGTTGAACATCGTCACCGCGGTCGACAGCTGCGGCACGTACCCGACGAACCACGCTGCCCTGTTCTTCTCCGTGGTCCCGGTCTTGCCGGCGACCTGACGGTTCGGCAGCGCGGCGCGCGCGCCGGTCCCGCCGTTCACCACCGACCGCATCGCGTAGGTCGCCTGGGCCGCCTGCTCTTGCGTCAGCACCGGCTCGGCCTTCTTCTTCCACGGCAGATTCCCGATGGACTTCCCGCGCGAGTCGGTGATCTTGGTGATCAGGTGCGGCTTGACGGGCGTGCCGCCGTTGGCGAAGGCGGCGTAGCCGGCGGCTTGGTAGACCGCGGGGATGTTGGCGATGCCGAGCGAGAGGCCGGCCTGCCCCCTGTGCGGCTTGAGATAGCCGTCCGGGATACCGAACCCCTCGGCGGTCTGCGTCACATTGTTGAGGGCCACGTTGAGCCCGAGCTTGACGTACGCGGTGTTCACCGACATCTGGGTGGCCCGCACCAGGTCGATGACCCCCATGGGCGGATCGCCCTCGTCGTTCTCGACGAGATATCCGCCGGTGCTGTTCAGCGGCAGGTTCTCGCCGTCGTTGCCGAACCGCTGCGGCGACTTGCCGCTGATCATCGACTTGACGTTGTCGCCGTTTTTGAGCGCGGTGGCGAGGACGTACGGCTTGAACGACGAGCCCACCTGGGCCACCGGGTTGAAGACCGAGTCGTACTGGGTGCGCTTCCAGTTGCCCCCGTAGAACGCCTTGACCGCACCCGTCTTCGGGTCGACGGCGACCAGCCCGACGCCGATGCTCTTCGGCCACGAACCGACACCTTGGTCCCGGACGGCCTTCTCGGCGTATTTCATCCACTTGGGATTCAGCTCAGTGTGGATCTTCAGGCCGCCGCTGCCCAGTTCCTCCTCCGGGATCCCGGCGGCTTTGAGCTCCTGGGTGATCCGCTGCTGGATGTAGCCGCTTTGGCCGGTCTCCTTGACGTCGCTCCAGCTGTCCTTGGTGGCCGGGAAGCGCTGCTTGGCGCGCTCGGCCGGGCTCAGCTTGCCCATGGTGACCAGGCCGTCGAGCACGTAGTTCCAGCGGGCGCGCAGCGCCTGGGCGGCCGCGTCGTTCCCCTGGGTGTGGAAGTAGGCCGGCTGCTGGATCATCGCCGCCAGCATCGCCGACTGCGAGACGGTCAGCTTCGAGACGTCACGGCCGAAGTACGCGCGCGCGGCGGCCTGGATACCGTACGCCTGCCGCCCGAAATACACCGTATTGAGGTAAGTGCCGAGGATGTACGTCTTCGGCCTCTCCTTGCCCAGCCGGACCGAGATCAGGATCTCCTTGAACTTCCTGGAAACGGTGCGCTCTTGGCTCAACCCCGCGTAGTAGTTGCGAGCCATCTGCTGAGTGATCGTCGAGCCGCCGGTGACCTCGCCGCCCGTGGCGGTGGTCCAGACGGCGCGGGCGATGCCCTTGGGCGAAACCCCCGGCTCGCTGTAGAAGCCCCGATCCTCGGCGGCAAGCACCGAGTCCTGCACGTGCTGCGGGATCTTGTTCAGCGGCACGGACTCACGGTGGCGGCCCAGCCGCATCATCGGGGTCTTGCCGTCGTCGTAATAGACGACCGAGCCCTGGGCGGTGGCGTCCGACTGCGCCTCGGACGGGACCGGGGTCATGGCGTACGCCACCACGACGAGAACGATCATGGCGAGCGTGCCGAGACCCATGACGGCCAGCGTCATCTTCCACGACGGCACATATCGCCGCCAGCCCGTCTTCACCTGCTTCCCGTCGGCCCCGAACATGTCGTCCCGGCGCCGGCGACCCCCGCCACCATGGCCTCCTCCGCCACGACCACCGCCCCGGCCGCCACCACGACCACCGCCGCGGCCACCGCGACCACGGCCGCCACCGTAACCGCCGTAACCGCCGCGGCCACCGCCGCCGAAGCCGCCATCATGGCTGGTGCCATAGCCGCCATCATGTCCGCCGTCACCGCGGCGACCCAAACCACGCCCGGGGATGCCCCCACCGCGCCCTGGTCTTTCGGGCTCGATGGGGCCCCAGAAGTCATCGTCAACCGATCCGCGGGCCCCGGTGGTTCGCCGGCCCGGCCCGTACTCGCTGGGGTAACTCACACAACCTCGTTCGTTAGGGGGCAAAGTCGAGAGCCGACCGTCCGGTGGTCAGCCGCATCTTGGCACACGCTCGAGGAGCATAAGTCCGGAACCTACCTTGTCATTCATCGGTGCGGGCGGCGGACTGGCTCAACTGGGTCGTGGAGTCGTCACCACCGCCCCCGCCGCCCCCGCCACCACCACCTGGCCGGCAACCGGGCAGGAAGGGATTTTCGATACACGGGTCCCGCGTAGGAGTGGGGCTCGGGCACGGCTGACCGCCGAAGTCACCGTTCGGCTGGCAGGTCGGAAGTGGACTCGGGGTCTGGTCCTGGCACCGCGGCCGGAAGAAGTTGAACCTATCGCAGTCGCGCTTCGGCTTCGGCTTCGGTGGCTTGACGGTCGGCGTGGGCGTCGCGTACTTGTGCACCTCGCCGATGTTCGCCGGCGGCGGGAACTGCTCCACCGGCTTGCCGGTCATCGCGACCGTCATGTAGTCGCGCCAGATGTCGGCGGGCAGCTGACCACCATAGATCTGGCTGTAGCCGCCGATGCCGCGCAGCGAGTAGAACCTCGGACCCGTCTTGGTGTCCTTCTGCCGCCACATCGCGACCGCCGTGGAGACCTGCGGCGTGTAGCCGACGAACCAGGCCGCCTTGTTCTGGTTGGTGGTACCCGTCTTGCCGGCCACCGGCCGGCCGTCGGGCAGCCGGGCCCGGGTGCCGGTGCCGAACTTCACCACCGACTGCATGGCGTACGTCGAGTCCGCGGCGATGCCCTCGCTTTCCGGGCCCCACGCCGGTTGGTCCTTCTTGTCCAGCCTCGGCTTCTTCCAGACCTTGTTCCGCTTCTTGTCGGTGTCGGTGAGGTAGACGGCCCTGATGCTGTGCGGAGTGTTCGCGCGCCCCTTGTTGGCGAAGGTGGCGAAGCCGGCCGCCTGGTCGAGCGGGCGTACCGCCGCCGTGCCAAGCGAGAGGCCGCCGATCTTGGCGGTCAGGTCCGGCGAGTCCTTGGGGATGCCGGCGGCGACCGCCGCCTTCACGACGTTGTCGAGCCCGGCCTTGAGGCCCAGCGGGACATAGACGGTGTTCAGCGAGTGGGCGGTCGAAAAGACCAGGTCCTTGACGCCGAACTGCTCGCCGCCGTCGTTACGGAAGCTGAACGCGCCCGGAGCGGTCCGCGGCACGCTCCGGCCCTGGCCGTCGAACGACTGCGGAGAGCGGGTGTCGAAGAGACTCTTCAAGCCGATGCCCTGCTCAAGTCCTGCGGCGAGCACGTACGGCTTGAACGACGACCCCGCCTGGATCTGGCTTTGGTACGCGTCGTCGAAGTATTGCTTGAGGTAGTCGGGACCGCCGTACGCCGCCAGCATCTCGCCGTTGCGCGCGTCGACGGAGGCGAGCCCGATCCGGACGTCCTTGCCGAAGCCCTTTTGCCGCTTGTAGTTCTCCACCGACCGTCTGGCGGCCTCCTGCAACTGCTTGTCCCAAGTGGTGACGATGCGGTAGCCGTTCTTGGAGACCATCTGGTCGGTGATGCCCATGCTGCGCAGGGCGTTCTTGGACCGCTGCAGCAGGTAGCCGTTCTGGCCGGCGAACGCGCCGCTCTTGCTCGGCGGGTAGACCCTGGGCAGTCGCGCCTTGTACGCGGCGGCCGCTTCGGGGGTCAGCCGGCCCATGGAGACCATGCCGTCCAGCACGTAGGTGTAGCGCTGGATGACGTACGCCCGGTTGGCCTTGCTCCGCGGGTCCTTGTTCGGGTCCTGGATGATGCCGGCCAGCAATGCGGCCTGGTCCGCCCGCAGGCGCGTGACGTTGATGTGGAAGTACTCCTGCGCCGCCGCCTGGATGCCGTACGTGTCCCGGCCGAAGTAGATCGTGTTCAGATAGAGCCGGAGGATTTGATCTTTGTCGTACTTGTCCTCAAGCTTGACCGCGATGAACAGCTCCTTGAACTTCCTGCTCATCGTCCGGTTGGCGGGGTCGGAGTAATAGTTCTTCGCCAGCTGCTGGGTGATCGTCGAGCCGCCCTGCGTGGCGCCGCCCCTGACGTTGTTCCACACCGCGCGGGCGATGCCGGTCGGCGAGAAGCCCGGGTCGGTGCGGAAGCTGCGGTTCTCCGCGGCCAGCACGGCGTCCTGGACGGGGGCGGGCACCTGCTTGAGTTCGACGATCTGGCGCTTCACCCCGATCCGGCCGATCTCCGTCTTGCCGTCGCGGAAGTAGAAGATCGACGCCTGGTCTTCGACGCCCTGGTTCGGCGTCTCCGGCACGGGTGTCATCGCGTAGGCGACGCCCACCAGCGTGCACGCGCCGAGGAAGCCGAGCGCGCATACGCCGAGCATGACCTTCCAGGACGGTATGTAGAGGCGCCACCCGGTCTGGAGCGGCCGGCCATTCCCCCGCCGTCACCGGGTCCCCCGGGTCCGCCGGGACCGCCGGCGCGACCCCCTCTGATCCCTCGGCTCCCGCGACCGCCGCGGCCGAATGCCGCCGGGCCCTTCCCGGACAGCAGGTCGCGGCCGGCGGTGGCGGCTCGATCGAACAGGCCGGGGCGGCCGGGCATCCCTGACCTGGCGCGGTGTGCCGCGCCCGACCGGCCGGTTCTCGGGGTGGTGGGCTCACCCGGCCGATCTGGTCCAATCTCTGGCCCGTAGTGGCTGGTGTTACTCACGCGACCTCGTTCAGCTGGGGTGACGGATGGGATCCGTTGTCCGACAGTACTGCGCAGGCGAGTGAGCGGGACCGCCCTGCAGCGTCTTTTACGTCAGAGTTCTCGTCAGACGTCGGCCCCGCGGCTGCGGGGCCGGCCGTGACCGAGGATGTACGACACCGTCAAGTGGTTCCAAGAGCAACCTTGGCACACTTCAACCACATACACCCGAAATTCACCGTATTCACGGGCCAGCTCGACTAGCTCATCGGCCCCGGCGGCGCGGCCGGCGATGCGCCCAAGCTCGTCGCCGTACACGTAGGTGACGTGGGTGAGCCGCTCCCGGCGGCAGACGGGACATCTCTTGTCGGTGGGTTCGCCATGGTATTTGGCGGCGCGCAACAGGTAGGGATGGGCGTCGCAGGCGTCGGTCACCTCCAGCCGGCCCGACCAGAGCGAAGCCAAGGTGGCGCGGCGGGCGAGCCCGTAATCGACCACCGCGCGCTGCGACCGCATGTGACTTAGATTACGTCGCACCGCAAACGCCTGGTAGATCAGCTCTGTCGCCCGGCTTGCCAGCACCCGAACGAGCACGTATCTTCTCGATGTATCGAGTCGATACATTGCGACGATACGTCAGGGTGATACGTCTCGCCGATACGTCACAGCGATACGTTCCACCGATACGTCGCCGCGATACATCGTCTCGATGCATATGAAACTTCGGCGGCCGATGGCGCTGTCGCGAGCGGTGGGGGTGCGCATGAGCGGTAGGAAGGGAGCACGCGAGCTCGAGCTCGCGGTGCTCGGGCTCTTGCACGAATCCCCCATGCACGGATATGAGCTGCGCAAGCGGCTCAACATTGTGCTCGGGATGTTCCGCGCCTTCTCGTACGGCTCCCTCTACCCGTGCCTCAAGCAGCTCCTCGCCACCGGGCTGATCATCGAGGACCGGCCAGAGGAGCCGGCGAACGCGCCGCTCGCCCTGCAGAGCCGGCGATCCAAGATCGTCTACAAGCTGACGGCCGAGGGCAAGGAGCGGCTTCAGGAGCTGCTCACCGAGGCCGGGCCCGCGTCGTGGGAGGACGAGGGCTTCGGGGTGCATTTCGCCTTTTTCGCCCACACTCGCGCGGACGTCCGGCTACGCATCCTCGAGGGCCGGCGCAGCCGGCTGGAGGAGCGCCTCGAAAGCTTCCGGGCCGCGCTCGCCCGCACCAGGGAACGAGTCGACAGCTACACCCTCGAGCTACAAAACCATGGGCTCGAGTCGGTCGAGCGCGAGGTCCGCTGGCTCAACGAACTGATCGGGCGGGAGCGGGCGGAGCAGGCGACCACGGACAGGGCAACGCAGGCGGGGGAAATCAACAGGACCAGCAAAGACGACCGCTGATCTGCGGTGCGTTTCCCCGCTAAAGAGTAAGGAGCAACCGGATGGGTTCGGTGCGCGTAGCCATCGTCGGTGTGGGCAACTGTGCCGCGTCGCTCGTCCAAGGCGTGGAGTATTACAAGGACGCGGATCCGGCCACTCGGGTTCCGGGGCTGATGCATGTCCAGTTCGGCGACTATCACGTCGGCGACATCGAGTTCGTCGCCGCGTTCGACGTGGACGCCAAGAAGGTCGGCATGGACCTGTCCGAGGCGATCGTCGCGAGCGAGAACAATACGATCAAGATCTGTGACGTACCGCCGACCGGCGTCACCGTCCAGCGCGGCCACACCTACGACGGGCTCGGCGAGTACTACCGGGCGATCATCAAGGAGGCCGACAACGACCCGGTCGACGTCGTCCAGGCGTTGAAGGAGGCCCGGGCGGACGTCCTGGTCTCCTATCTTCCCGTCGGGTCAGAAGAGGCCGACCGCTTCTACGCGCAGTGCGCGATCGACGCCGGCGTCGCCTTCGTCAACGCGCTGCCCGTGTTCATCGCCAGCGACCCGGTGTGGGCGAAGAAGTTCGAGGATGCCGGCCTGCCGATCGTGGGCGACGACATCAAGTCCCAGGTCGGCGCCACCATCACCCACCGGGTCATGGCCAGGCTCTTCGAAGACCGCGGTGTCGAGCTGCTGCGCACCTACCAGCTCAACTTCGGCGGGAACATGGACTTCATGAACATGCTGGAGCGCCAGCGGCTCATGTCCAAGAAGGTCTCCAAGACCCAGTCGGTCACGTCGCAGATCCCGCACGAGATGGCGAAGGCCGACGTGCACATCGGCCCGTCCGACCACGTGCCGTGGCTGGACGACCGCAAGTGGGCCTACGTCCGGCTGGAGGGCAAGTCGTTCGGCGACACCCCGCTGAACATGGAGTACAAGCTCGAGGTGTGGGACTCGCCCAACTCCGCCGGCGTCATCATCGACGCGATCCGCGCCGCGAAGATCGCCAAGGACCGTGGCATCGGCGGCCCCGTCCTGTCCGCATCCTCATATTTCATGAAGTCGCCGCCTGAGCAGTACAGCGACGACGAGGCGCGTGCGGCCGTGGAGAAGTTCATTCGCGGCGAACTGCCGCGCTGAGCGGGCGCGGCGCCGACGCATCTTCGATCACGCCCCGGCGGGCCGGCCCGCCGGGGCGTGTCCGTGCCCGGCTCCCTGCCGGCCTCCGTGCCCGGTCCCTCCGGCCCCGAGCCGGGGGACCCGCCTGTCCGCGCGCGGATCCGCGCTCGCCGTCCGCCCGTC
>CALAED010000574.1 GCA_937891035.1 uncultured Thermomonosporaceae bacterium
AGGTCTGCCCTGCCTCGGCTGAGAACCTTGTCGAGAGCGGTCGCGATGACCTCCATTTCGGTCTCGTTCACCACCAAGGAGCGCGCGATCATCAGCATCGGCTCCCGGTTGGTCGTGACGAACGTGAGGATTCCGTGATCGACGTACAGGGCGTCCATCACCGCGCCGATGAGCAGTTTCTCGATCAGGTGCTTGTCCCGGGCAAGGGCCGACGGAACCGCCCGCAGCAACGCCTCGGGGAGCGCCGGTCCGCTCTGGAAGCGCACGCCGAACAGCGCCCCGGCCCCCCGGACATCCCGCACCAGGGAGGGGTGGCGCCGGCGCATGTCGGCGAGGCTCCGCCCCAACGTGGCCTCTACGGCGCGTGCCCGCGCGGGGTAGTCATCCTCTACGACGATCGCCACCGCCTCCATGGCGGTGATGGTCTCTTCGCCGAACCCGTTGTACGTGCTGCTGTGCAGGGTCGCGTCACGCAGATTGTCGTAGGCTTTGCGAAAGATTTCGTCGCGTGCGACATAGCCGGAGATCGAAGCCTTTCCGCCACCAAAGGATTTGGACATTACCAGGATGTCGGGGACGAGATCCGGATAGCGCATGAAGTGGAACAGCGACCCGGTCTTTCCCCATCCCGTGTAGACCTCGTCGAACACCAGCACAATGTCGTACGCGCTGCATATCTCGCGCAGCCTCCGGAGGAACCGTTCGGAGCAGCCGAGGAACATCGAGGCGCTGAACGGCTCAACGATGATGGCATAGACATCGCACTTTCCCTGCTCGGTGTGGTGCCGTATCTTGTCCTCGATCGACTCGATGTCGTCATACACGAAGCTGCTCTTGTGCGGCAGGCCGGGGAAATCGAAATGGTTTTCCGGGGAGCCCGTTATGCTTCCGGGGGCGAGCAGCTTCCCGTGGAAGGATATGTCGGAGTGCAGGACGGTCTGTCTTAACCCACCGTGGTACTTGTAGGCGAGCTTCAGTGCCCCCTCAACGGCCTCCGCCCCAGAGTTCGGGAAATAGGAGATGTTGAGGTCGCCCGGAAGGAGCCGGGCGATATTGGCGCTTAGGGCGCCGACATAGGGCGACAGGAAGCTCTTGTGGACCTCCATTCGCCCCTGTTCCTGGAAACGCTTGCGGGCGGCGATGATTCTCGGATGGTTGTGGCCGTGGTTGAGGACGCCAAGACCCCCCGTCGCGTCGAGGATACGGCGGCCGGATGACAGTTCTATCCAGCATCCCTCGGCTCGTACGGCGACATCCTGTCCGAACCCGAAGGCGCCCAGGAGCGACGCTTGGGCCCGGTTCACGTACTGGGTGTAGAGGTCACGAACCTGGAGCGGAGACAGATTGTGAGCATCGTCGACCGTCAAAAGTTCGTGGCCTGTCAGAAGTTCGTGGCCGGGCACGGATTTCCGAGTTTTGATCACCATAATGGTCCTTTAAGCGAAGGTCAGGTATTTGTACAAGGCCGGATCGCACAGAGCTGTCCGGCGTGATCGGAAAGTCCTTCGGGGTCGACCAGACGGGCCCAATCGACGGTGATCTGCGAGCATGCCATAGCCCAGTCGATTCGCCAGAGGCTGCGCGCCTTGGCCGGCCACGTGGCCACGTAAGGGCTTTTGGCCGACCGCATAACATCCACATAGCGCCGTCGCAGCCGACGCATTACCCGCATCGCGGGTGAGCTGTTGAAATCGCCTCCAAAGAACAGCATGGACGGCGTTTCACTCAGCACTTCCTCGACCGTCTTAAAGGCCTGTTTCCGTTTCGTCGCCTGTGTGCAGACGAACCGGTAGAAATCCGCCTTGAATATGCTTTTCCCGAGATCCAACGGCACCGGCATGTGGACGTTATAAAGGGCGATCGAAGCCCGGTCGACCAAGATATCTGTGCGAAACATCGTTTCGGGGACACCTGGCTTCAGCCGAGGCGCGAGCCGGCGGTGGGCGAGGGTTACCAACCCGCCCTCGACGAATACGTCGTGATCAGGCATGATCGCGGCGAGCTTTTCGATGCCGGAGGCGGGGACCTCTCGCCCGCCTTCCCAATAGGCGTACTCTTGCAGCAGATAGACGTCCGCCGCCTGCGCGCGAAGAAAACGATGGAATGACTCCTCGTCTTTGCCCTGATCCCAGAATTGGGTGTTCCACACGAAGATCACGACCGGCGCGGTGACCTCCCCGGCTGACCGGCCGGTGTTCCTTAGCCGCGGAAGAGCGATTCCGCTCCATGACTGGCCGGCGCCGAGCAATACCAGTGCTAGGGCAGGTGCCAAGTACCGATTGTCCACCGACGCCGCGGGCACCGCAAAGGCCATCCCGATGAGCGGAACGGCGACGAAGGCGATTGGCGGAATCATTTCAGGAAGTACCCACAACCAGGTGCGTCCACTGAGCAAACTGTGGAGCGCGATGATGACTCCCCACCCAACGAGCAGAGTCCACGCTATTGTCGAAGAGATCATTTTTACGCAGCGTCTGGACCTTGGGCGGGTGCCGTCTGGGGAAGCGGGGCGAACAACCGGCGATACCGTGGGCTCACCATCCACTGCGCGAACCCGACCACGCCGCCGGCGACTACCGCGACACTGCAGATAAAGTGCAGCAGGGTGAAAGAAGCGAGGAAGGACAGGGAGCGGCGTTCCCTCCACACGAACCTGTACATTCCCAGGTCGAGCAGCAGGAAGGCGCCGAACAGGGCGATAGTTGAAAAAAGTGTCGCGGGCCAGAGGACACCCAGGGGGATCGACAGGACCACGCCGACCGCGCACAACGTTGCGAGGATTCTGTTCACCGTCTCGTCGGCATGGGCGAACTTGCCCTGCTCGAATCCGAACGGAATCCGGATCTTGGCCCGCACGTACAGCTTGCGAAGGAGTCGCAGCAGTCGCTCGTCGTCGTCGTGGGTCCCCCGTACCTTGTCGGTGAGAACGGCACGGGAGGCGCGGGCCACACGAGCGCCCCAATCCATTTCCTCGGCGCCCCGGATCGGCTTGAATGGACCGACATGGTCCCATACTGATCGACGGATCGCGGCGAGCGAAGGGAACGCGGCGTCGACGTCGCCGAGCGAGCTGATGCGCCAATAATGCGCCTGGAGTGTTCTGTACTCTTTAACCGCTCCCGCCTTGGTGAGTGGAGTCTTCTCATAGATTCCATAGACGCAGCCGATCGAGGGATCGTCGCGGAGCACTGTCAGCGCCTTTTCGATCGCGTCGGGCCGGAGCACGACATCGGAGTCCAGGAAGAAGAGCACATCTCCCTGGCTGTTCTGTACGCCCAGGTTGCGGGCGATCGCCTCGCCGCCGTTGGTGGGAGTGCTTAACACCTTGCACGGATACCGGGCGGCGACGGCGAGCGAGTCGTCGGTGCTGCAGTCGTCGACGAGCATCACCTCGACGTTTTTGTACGTCTGGTTCGTTGCGGCCTCGAGGCATAGCCCCAGCACGGAGCCGTAGTTGTAGTTCGGAATGATGATCGAGACGAGCGGCCGGTCTTCCATGACCCTAAATCCCTCCGGGGCGATTCGCTGAAATGTGCGAGGTTGCTCGGGATGCTTGGTCGAGCACCCTGTTCCGGTCGGTCTCCGACACGTCGGCGACGGCGAAGTCGCCGCTTCAGTTCGCGTCTCCGCCAGGTCCAGCGGCAGGTTTAAGTCGACGAAGGCGTGATCACCGTTGCCGGCGGCCCAGCCCTGGATGCCGGCCGGTCCACGGCCGTGGGGCTCTGGTTATGCACGATCATGACGCTTCCCGCGGCCCTCTTCGATTTGATCGTCCGGGCACTATCGTCGATCAACTCGCTCACTTCGATACCGGAACCATCGTTGACAGATCAATTGTTGTGTCTGGCTCGACAGTTAGCCACATCGACCTCAGGACAGCGCTAGCACTGACTGGGACTGTAATATGGGCACGATGACACTGCTACATAAAACCCCCGCTTACGCACAGCACGATCCCGGGCCCAGCACAAGGCTTATCCGGGCGGCGATTCGATTCAGTTGCAAATCTGAATCCGCCTCGTGATGTTGACATTTCTACTGACCGCGTCTTCATAGGCCCTACAGCTGACCTACAAAGGACCTACACCCTAGGTTTCACCGGGAGTCATGACGCGAGCGCGCAAAGTGTCATCCTGTTGCGAGGAAGCCCAGCGGAAATTCCGACACACGCGGGCAACCTGTCAATGTATGGGTTCAGATCCTGTTAAAGCGTTTGTCATCAAGGAGGTCCTTGACGTCGGCCGCTGCCGGTGTTCTCGCCACGGACGTACAGCCGCGTGATCGGTGTAACCCGGCGGGCAGCGGTGGCCGGGGGCGGCGTGGCGGCCGACCGTGCCCCGTTCATCCGGGCGGCCCGCTCGCCGCTGATCGGGTCGGGCCGGCTGTGTGCACCCACCCGTCGACCGCATCCTGGGCGGCCGGCACCGGCTCGAACGGCGCCACAGGAGCCAACGGCTCCCGCCGCGGCGTCTTATGCCACCGCTCAATTTTTTTCCAGGTCGTGGTCGGTGACCTGGGCTTGGTCGGCCGCCGGGTAACGCCGTTCTCCCGGCACGCCCGCTCGAACATCATCTCCACCGGGCTGTGGCCGCATGTGCCCGCCGGTGAACGCGGCACATACTGCCCGCCCGGACGGCACCGCCACCACAGTCGCGATCACCACGAACGTCGTCGATGCCGGTGACCGGCTTGGCCGCCAGGCGTGCACCGACTGACGCGTGGTGCCGTACCGTTGCGGCGCCCTCCCCGATCGGTGAACTGATTAGACTCTCCAATTCAGCGACAAATAGCGCTTGACTCAGTGCGTGGCTGATAGCCTAAGCTCGCAGTCAGGGGATCGATTATTTCGGGACTTAGCGACGGAAAGACGGGGTGCACGGTGCACCCGGACATGCCGGCTGGCAGGAGTGGCAGCAGCTGTTGGTCGTCGTATAGGCCAGGGCACCGGAATATTCATGACGACCAATGCGACTGACGAGTTGAGATTTCGTATCTTGGGCCCACTCGACGTTCGAGTCATCGACGAAAGCGTCGAGATACAGGGTATCAAGGCAAGAACCATTCTCGCCGCACTTCTACTCAACGCGAACCGGCCGGTGACGCTCGACCAGTTGCTCGACGCGGTGTGGCCTGCCGGACCGCCGCGATCGGCCCTCGGAAACCTATACACCTACATGTCAGGCCTCCGCCGTGCTCTCCCATCGGGCGAGGCGCGCATCAAGACGCATTCATCGGGATACTCGATCGCCGTCCAACCCCATGAGCTCGACCTGCACACGTTCGAAGACCTCACGACCAGGGCCATGCGACGGCGGGCGGAGGGATGCCCGGCCGAGGCGCTCGACCTCCTGGAACGGGCAACGGCGCTGTGGCGCGGCGAGCCATTGGAGGATCTCCCGGCGAACCCGGCCTGGGACGCCCATCTCGCCCGGCTCGCCGAAGGCTGGCTGGCCGCGACCGAGGAGCGGCTGGCGCTCTTGGTCGAGCTAGGGCGGCACGCCGCGGCGATCTCTGAGGCGCGCTCCCTGTTGCACGCGCATCCGTTCCGGGAGCGGACATGGCAGCAACTGATGTTGGCACTGCACTACGGAGGGCGGCGAGCCGAAGCGCTGCAGGTCTATGCCGACGTACGAGAACGGCTCGTCAATGAGCTGGGGATCGAACCCGGTCCCGACCTGCGGAGTACGCAGGCGATGATCCTGGCCGATGATCAGAGGTCTGGGTCGCCCGGCCGGCCGGGATCGCTGGACGCTGGTACCCACGCGACCGTCCAGGAAACGGCCGTACGGATCTATCAGTTGCCGCCGGACATCCCCGACTTCAGCGGCCGGAAGGAATCGATCGTGGAGCTGACGAAGCTGTTATCCGGCTTCCTCGGCGGCCCGAGCGTTTCCGGTGGCCGTGGCGGCGCCGGCACCGCGCCGGCCCCGGTTGTCATTACCGGGTTGCCCGGCGTGGGCAAGTCAACCCTCGCGCTGCATGTGGCGCACGCCGTCCGGGCCGCCTTCCCCGACGGGCAGCTGTACGCCGATCTGGCCGGAACCACGACCGTCCCGCGCGAGCCCGACGAGTTGCTGGCCGAGGCGCTGCGTGCGCTCGGAGTGGCCGGCGCGAGCATCCCGACGAGCCTGCACGAGAAGGCCGCCCTCTACCGCACCAGGCTGGCCGACCGCCGGGTACTTGTCGTGCTGGACGACGCCGCGAAAGCCGCGCAGGTACGCTGGCTGCTGCCCACGACGGCGGGCTGTGCCGTCATCATCACCAGCAGGAACCGGCTCGCCGAACTGCCCGGCGCGCACATCGTGCAGCTGGACATCTTGCACCCCGACGAGGCGCGAGAAATGCTCGGCCGGGTCGTCGGCCTAGACCGCATTGAGCGGGAACCGGAGGCGACCGCCGCCATCCTGCGCGCATGCGGCTACCTGCCGCTGGCCATCCGGATCGCCGGCGCCAAGCTCGTCGGGCGGAAGGCATGGACCCTGCGGCTGCTAAGGGAGCGGCTGGCGGACGAGTCGCAGCGGATCAGCGAACTCCAGGTGGGCGAGCTGGAGATACGGGCCAGCTTCGAGATGAGCATGCGCATGCTGCCCGCCGAGGCGGCCCGCACGTTCCGGCTGCTCGGCATGCTTGGCGCGCAGTCGTTTCCCGGCTGGGTCGTCCACGCCCTCACTGGCCGCCAGGGTGCCAACGACGTGTTGGACGCCCTGCTCGACGCGCATCTGCTTGAGCTGGATGACGTCGACGCCACCGGACGACCTCGCTACCGGCTGCACGACCTGCTCCGCGCCTACACCCGCGAAGAGGCCGCCGACGATCCGCCTGAGCCGCGCAGGGCCGCGCTCGTACGGGCACTCGGCAGCTGGCTCGCCCTCGCCGAACTGGCCGCCGATCGGCTTCCCGCGACAGTGAACCGGGCGGCGCCAGGGAACGCTCCTCGCTGGCATCTCGACCAAGGCATCGCCGCGCAGCTGGTCGCGCGCCCGCGCGACTGGTTCGAGTCGGAGCGGCGCTCGCTGCTCGCCGCCGTCGGCCTGGCCGCGGACAACGGCCTGGACGAGCTCGCGTGGGAGCTGGCCGTGTGTCTGGTCCCCTACTTCGACCATCTGAGCCTGCACGAGGACTGGCGGCACTGCCACCAGATGGCGCTGCCCGTCGTACGGGCGGCGGGCAACCGGCGCGGCGAGGCGGCGCTGCTGCGCGGGCTCGGACAGCTCAATCTGTATAAGGAAGATTTCGACCAGGCCGTCCGCGACTTCACCCGATCGCGCGATCTCAGCCAGGAGAACGGCGACAACCGCGGGGAGGCATGGGCGGTCGCCGGGCTGGCCACCGTCGATCGGGTGCTCGGTCGGCACGAGGATGCAATCGGCCGCTATCTCGATGTGCTGGGCACCTTCACCGCGATCAAGGACAAGCATCTCGAAGCCCAGATACACAACTCCATCGGCGCGATCCGGATGGCCCAGGGCAGGACGGACGAGGCGCAGGAGTGGTTCGACGCGGCGTTGCGCATCGCCCGGGATGTCGGCGACGACTTCCGCGCCGCCCTCATACTCGT
>CALAED010000575.1 GCA_937891035.1 uncultured Thermomonosporaceae bacterium
GACTGGCCGAACTGCCAGGATCGACGGAATCCGCGTGGTCTGCGTGGTCGGCCGGCTCGCCCGGGCGCGGGGCAGGTGGCACCGCGGCGGCGGCGTCGCCGGGATGTGCGTCCGGAGGCCCGCCGGCCGGGACCGGCTGCGCGTTCTCAAGTGCGCGCACCCCGGCGGCCAGCGCGATCGGCACCCCGACGACGAGCCCGAGCGCGAGCACCGCGACGCCGGAGTCGTTGACGAGCGTGCCGACGATGGCGGTCAGCAGCGCGCCCATGAGCCCGGCGCGCAGCAGCGGTGCCTGCGCGAAGGCCAGGTCGAGCGCCCCGGCGCGCAGCCGGTCCGGCCGGCGCAGCAGGACGAACAGCAGGACGAGCCCGGCGACCACGATGGGGGTGAGGGTCATGTTGCCGAAGGTGTGCAGCATCGCGCCGAACTTGCGCTCGACGACCGGGCCCGCCGAGCCGTGCAGCAGGTCGCCGAAGAACCGGCCGAGGTGGGTCTGGCTGGCCCGCGGCCTGAGGTGGTCGAGGAACGCGATGGTGAGGACGGCGACGCCGCCCGCCGCGCAGAACGCGGCGAGCCGTACCAGCGAGATCCGCTTGCCGGCCACGACGAGCACGCTGACGGCCAGGCCGGGTACGAAGGCGATGACGCCGCCGAAGTCGGCGCCCCACAGCGGCAGGCCGTCCAGGGCCATCGCGGTCAATCCGAGCCCGAGCACCACGGCGAGCGCCCAGCCGCGGGAGTTGCCCTCGCCGCCTTCGCCGTCGCCGCGCCGTACCAGCCACTGGGCCACTCCCACCGAGGCGAGCAGGGTGGAGGTGGCGAAAACCGAAAAGGCGATGTTACCGAGCCCGTAGTAGCGGCCGCCGACCAGCGGGGAGTAGCCCATCAGGCTGTTGAGCTGCAACGACGTGCCGGTGAGCAGGTCGAGCCCGATGGTGATCGCGGTCGCCGCCACGACAACCGTGCCGGGTCCGAGCAGGGTACGCCGCCACGGCCCGGCGAGCGCGAGCGCGACGACGAGGGCGTCGGCGGCGGCGAGCGCGGCGGCGAGCGCGAACAGCGGACGCCCGGCGCTCCACCACGGCACGAGATTGACAAGATAGGTCGAGACGGGTACCGCCGCGCAGGCCAGCGCCGTCACCCGGGTCGCCGCGAGCACCCGGCGCCGGCCGGTGGCGCCCCAGCGGCGGCGCAGCGCGACGGCGGCCGCGCCGTAGAACAGCACCTGCGACAGGACGAGCCCGATGAAGAAGCGGGGGAGCAGCCAGCGGACCGTCTGGGCGGCCACATCCTCGTCGGACAGCGCCGTCGTCACCGCGCCGGGCTGTGGGCCGCCGCTCCGCCACGGGTTGCCGAGCGTGTCCGCCGGTATGGGAAGGCCCGCGGCACGGAGCATGGTGGCCGTCACGTCGGGAGTGAGCACGATGTTCGACCGGCGCGTCGAGTCGGATGTCAGCAGACTGCCGGCCCGGTAGCCGGGACCCACCGCGATCGCCACCCGCAGGTGCGGGCCGGCCGCGTTGACCGGAGGAGCGCCGGCGCCGGCGTTGGCATTGGCGCCGGTAGCGGCGCCAGTCGCGGCGGGGCTGTCGGTCAGCCCGGCCACCAGCATCGTCGTGCCGGGCGGCAGCGCGTTGTTGATGTGGCCGACCGCCGCGTCCGCGGCGGCGACGTCATGGCGCTTGAGGACGTCGTCCACGGCCACCACCCCGACGGCACAGCGGGCCAGCGCGGCCGGGGTCACCGCGGCGGCCGACGGGGCGTAGACGTCGACCCTGCCCTGCGCGTCGGCCGCGGCGAGCGCGGCACCCGGACCGGCCGCGAGGGTGCACCCGCCCGCGCGCCGGACCGCCTCGCCGAGCAACCCGACCGGGGCCTGGAACTTCGAGCCGAGGTTCGTCTGGCGGATGCGCGGGAAGTCGGGTACGACGGCGCCGGCGCCGGTCGGGGTGGGCGTGGGCGGCGGCGCGGCGCACGGGCCGCCCATCCGGGCCGCCCTGGTCCCGGCGGAAACGGTGAGCCAGCCGTCTTGCGGGCAGGCCACCGAGCCCTGGGTGCGCACCGACAGCGCCCCCGCCGCGCCCGCCCGCGCCAGCCGCCACAGGTTCGGGGTGCGTCGCTCGTCGATGTCGTCCCACGCCAGCGCGGGGACACCGACCAGTACCACGTGGCGCGCCGGCTCGGCATGGGCCCCCGAACGTGCCTTGGCGACAACCGCCGGACGTGCCGCTGGATGTACTGCCGGACGTGCCGCTGGATGATCAGCGGTAGCCGCCGCGGTATGTGTCGGGGTCGCCTGCGCCGGCTCCGCGCGTGCCGGCGCGGTCTGGGCTCGCCCCGGGCTCGCGGTCGCCACCGTCCCGGCCAGGAGGGCGGCGCCGGCGACGAGCCCGAGCAGCACGCGTACGAATGCCCGCACAAATACCTCCGCATCGATCGAGCCCGCACACGCCGTGATCGGCGATGAACGTAAAGGCGAACCTACCCGCCCACGGCGCCGCATCCGGCCAAGTTGGCCGGTCCGTCGCCTATGGTTCGCGAGCTTCCGCGCCCCGGTCGAGACGCCCCCGTCCCGCATCCCGGTGCGCGCACCCCGGTCCGGACGGACCGGGCCATACTCGGGCGGCTATCGGGTCCGCACGTCGAAAGTCAACACTCAGAGCTTAGGGGTGAACCGGCGGCGGTATTCGGGGTCTTCGGGGACGAAGGTGCCGCGCATGGCGAGTTCGACGAGCTCGACCGCCTGGGCCAGGCGGACGAGCCGGGTGCCCTCGCGTCGATAGACGTCAAGGACGACGTCGATGCCGTGCGGGGGCACGATCCCGGTCAGCTCCGTACGGGCCGTGCGGAACCCCTGCCTGGCGGCCTCGACCGACGCCGCGACGTGGTGCTTGGCCATGCGCGCGAGCACGACGGGGTAGCGGCGTAGCACGCCGTATCGGCGGTACTCGGGCGGCACCAGGTCGAGCAGCCACGTGGTGGCCGTGTCCTCGAAGCGCTCGGCGCCCGGTGGGTGCACCTCCGGCGGCCAGCCAGGCGGTACGTACGTGCTCACCCTGGTCCTCGCTCGGCGTCGGTGTGCCGCCAGACGTGGTGACGCGGCCAGGCGCGCCACGCGGTGGCGGCTTGCTCACACCCACCAACATAACCCGCGAACTCGAAAATGTGTTCGATAGAGTTATGTCACTCTTTGTCGGACGAAGATCGCTTAATGCGGATAACGCCGGAGTCCAGATCTGGCCGGTTGGGATTGCCCGCCTGCTGGTGATCGTCGTGGCGGCGCATCTTCTCCGCCTCTTGCTCTTCGATCTGGATGCGCTTGGAGCCGCTGAACATGGCGTGAAAGTCCTCGAAGAGGCCGCCGGTGAGCCCGGTGCCCGACTCGGCGTCGCCGCGCAGGGTGGACATCAGGGACCGTCCGACCCCGTCTTTGGGCCAGTCCACGACCTCAGGCTGCTGCGCCGAGGCCTGGGCCGGTCGTGCCGGGCGGGCCCCTGAGCGCCTGCGCCGACGGCGGCGAAACGGTGACTTCACTTTCACTCCAACGTCTGGGCAGCGGGGATCGCTCCCGCGTCGTCGTCGAACACCCAGCGGGTGGGCGAGCCGGAGAAGTCGTCGTGACGAAGGCCGATCCCCCACCGTGGCCGGACCGCGACGGTCGCGTTCACCGAGGGGTCCAGAAATTCGACGGTATACGACTTCTGGTATTTCTCATTCGACAGGCCGAGGAACCGCTTGATCATTTTCATGTCGGTGATCACCTCGGCGGTGCCCTCGATCACCACCGGATCGGCCGCGTCCTCGGTGGTGACCACGCAGCGCGGCTCTGCGGCGAGATTGCGGATCTTGCGCGACCGCAGGGAACTGCTGAACCACAGCGCGCCCTGGTCCCAGACCCCCCACACCGGCATGGCGTGCGGCCGGCCGTCGGGCCATACCGTGACGACCCAGAAATTCTTGGCCGCGTTGATCCGTGCCACCGCCCACGCCCAGGGCAACAGGCCGCTGCCCTCGCCGGCGTCGGCGATCCCGTACCCCGGCATGTAGGGGCGGGCGGCGCGCCTGCGGTGGGTCCATGCCTTCATCGTCGCACGCACGTCGCGTCCCCCATCCGCTTCGCCCGCCCCCGCCCCCGTACGGGACGTCCGGGCCAGGCGATCCGCGCGCGGCGGCCGCGGGTGGTGGCCGTACGGGTCCGCGCGCCGGGCTCGCAGGTGCCGCCCCACATCCATGCCGAGGTGGGCGGTAGCCTGCGTGACGTGCCTCAAGACGCGCCGCTTTCCGACGTCATCGCGGCCATCGAAAGTCGTTACGACCCGGCGTGGGCCGAGCCGTGGGACGCCGTCGGGCTGGTCTGCGGCGATCCCGATCAGCCGGTCGAGCGGGTCATGTTCGCCGTCGATCCCGTGGCCGCCGTGGTCGACGAGGCCGTCGACTGGGGCGCCGATCTGCTGGTCGTTCACCATCCGTTGCTGCTCAGGCCGGTGAGCAGCGTGGCGGCGACAACGCCGAAGGGGCGGCTGGTCCACCGGCTGATCACCGCCGGCGTCGCGCTCTACACCGCGCACACCAACGCCGACGTCGCCGATCCCGGAGTCTCCGACGCGCTCGCCCACGCCGTCGGCCTGACCGGTCCGCTCCACCCGCTGGCGCCCGCGGCCGACGAGCCGCGGCGCGGCCTCGGGCGCATAGGATCGTTGAGCCGGCCCTTGTCGCTGCGTGAGTTCGCGGCTCAGGCCGTCGCCCGCCTGCCCGCCACGGCCGCGGGCATCCGGGTCGCCGGGGATCCGGACCGTACGATTCACACCGTCGCGGTGTCGGGGGGAGCGGGAGATTCGTTGCTGACGGCTGCGCGCGCCGCCGCGGTGGACGTCTTCTTGACCGCCGACCTGCGCCACCACCCGGCGTCCGAGTTCGCGGAGTACGACGGACCCGCGTTGATCGACGCGGGCCACTGGGCGACGGAGTGGCCGTGGCTGGCCGACGCCGAGCGGCTGGTGGCCGGCGCCCTGAGTGTGCGGACCCGCGTCTCCACACTGGTCACCGACGCATGGACGATGTCAGAAGGAGCAAAGTGAAAGCCGCACCGGAAGCACAGTTGCGCCTGCTCGATCTGCAGCAACTCGACAGCACGCTGGATCGGCTGGCGCATCGGCGTCGTGTGCTCCCCGAACTGGCCGAATACGCGGATCTCGAGCGGCGGAGCGCCGAGCTTCGGGACTCCATCGTGGCAGCGGAGACCGACGTGTCAGACCTAGACCGGGAGCAGGTGAAGGCGGAAAAAGACGTCGATTCGGTCCGGCAGCGCGCCGATCGCGACCGGGACCGGCTCGACTCCGGCCAGGTCAGCTCGGCCCGGGATCTGGAAAACCTGCAGTCCGAGATCGCCTCACTGCAGCGCCGCCAGGCCGATCTCGA
Source organism: uncultured Thermomonosporaceae bacterium (assembly GCA_937891035.1). Classification (GTDB taxonomy): domain Bacteria; phylum Actinomycetota; class Actinomycetes; order Streptosporangiales; family Streptosporangiaceae; genus CALAED01. The sequence continues at coordinate 5,419 of CALAED010000575.1, forward strand.
AGAGGTCGTCTTGGAGATCATGGAGCGGCGGGAGACGGCGGAGGCGAAGCTCGCCGGCCTGCGCCGGGCCCAGGAAGAGCAGCAGGCGAAGCTCGCCGAGGTGGCCGAGCGCCGCGACAACGCGCTGCGCGAGCTCGATGACGAGGCGGGCCTGTCCAGCACGGCCCGGACCGCCGTCGCCAAGGACATTCCGGACGATCTGCTGCAGCTGTACGAACGGCTCCGCGCCCAGCTCAGCGGGGTCGGCGCCGCCGCACTGCTCCGCGGCCAATGCCAGGGGTGCCACCTCGCCCTGAACACCGTTGACCTGAACCACCTCAGGAACGCGCCGCCGGACGAGGTGATCCGCTGCGAGGAATGCCGCAGAATCTTGATCAGGACGGCCGAATCCGGCCTCTGACCGAAACCGGAGGACCGGCCGAACTCGGCCGGACGCGATCGGGGACGTGATTGCGTTCGGCCGAACGCAGTCGAAAAGGCAGGAGCGGGAGATCGATGAACGCTCGGCGGGCTCGCCTCGTCGTCGAGGCGGACGGCGGATCGCGCGGCAACCCGGGGCCCGCCGGTTACGGCGCGCTCGTCCGGGACGCGGTCACCGGGCGCATCCTGACGGAGATGGCCGAGGCGCTCGGCCGCACCACCAACAACGTCGCCGAATACCGCGGCCTGATCGCCGGACTGCGCGCCGCGGCCCGTGTCTCGACGGCCGCCTCGGTCGAGGTGCGGATGGACTCCAAACTGGTCGTCGAGCAGATGTCCGGCCGCTGGAAGATCAAGCACCCGGACATGATCCCGCTGGCCCGTGAGGCCCGCGACGTCGCCGCCGGCTTCTCCTCGGTGCGCTACACCTGGGTGCCGCGAGCCCGCAATACGCGCGCCGACCGGCTGGCCAACGAGGCCATGGACGCGGCGGCCCAGGGCAAGAAGTGGCGCCCCCGGCCGAGCGACGACGATGACGACGCGGAACCCGGACCGGGGCCGGGCACCGAACTCGGCACGGCCACCCGTACGGCCGACCGTACGGCCGACCGGGAAACCGAGCGCGCCGCCGCATCGGGCGGTCAACGGGGCCGGCAACCGAGCGATCCGGCCGCGCCGGCGGCGGGACCGGCCCGGCGGCTCGGCTGGCTGGCTCCGACGACCGCGCCGACGACCACACTCCTGCTCCGGCACGGGGAGACGCCGTTGTCGGTGGAACGGCGGTTCGCCGGCGTGGGCGACATCCCGTTGACCGACACGGGCGCGGCGCAGGCGCGCGCCGCCGCCGCGGCGTTGGCCGCGGCCGGCGTCGACGCGATCGTCTCCTCGCCGCTGCGGCGCTGCCGCGACACCGCCAAGGAGATCGCGGCGGTCACCGGCGCCTCCGTCCGCGAGGAGGAGGGTTTCCGCGAGACCGACTTCGGCGAGTGGGAGGGGATGACCTTCGCCGAGGTGCGGGAGCGCTGGCCGGCGGAGATGACCGGCTGGCTGGCCGACCCGGCGGTCGCGCCGCCAGGCGGCGAGAGCTTCGCCGCCACCTTCCGGCGGGTGCGGACCGCCCTCGACAAGTTGCTGGTGCGGTACCGGCACCGGACGGTACTAGTGGTGACGCACGTGACGCCGATCAAGCTGCTGCTGCGGCAGGCGCTGCTCGCGCCGCCGGAGGCGCTGTACCGGATCAACCTCGACGTCGCGTCACTGTCGATCGTCGATTGGTACGACGACGGGCCCGCGGTCGTTCGCGGCGTGAACGACGTCCATCATTTGAGTCCGTAGGGCGTACTGTTCCGGAGGGACCGTTTTCGACGTTCGACTTCGGAGGTGGCGCCATGACCACGCCCGCCGCAGGGCCGACCAAGATCCTGCTGCCCGAGTCGCGGATTCCGCGCCAGTGGTACAACGTCCTCGCCGACCTGCCCACGCCGCCGCCTCCGCCGCTGCATCCGGCCACCCGGGAGCCCGTCGGTCCCGACGATCTCGCCCCGCTGTTCCCGATGGACCTCATCGCCCAGGAGGTCAGCACCGAACGGTACATCGACATCCCCGACGACGTCATCGACGTGTACCGGCTGTGGCGGCCGACCCCGCTGATCCGCGCCCGTCGGCTGGAGCGGGCGCTGGGCACCCCGGCGCGCATCTACTACAAGTACGAAGGCGTCTCCCCGGTCGGCTCGC
>CALAED010000576.1 GCA_937891035.1 uncultured Thermomonosporaceae bacterium
TGCTACCGGGCCGCCTGACGGTCGCCACCACATAGTCGCCGGGCTCAAGATCCCGCACGTTTGACCCTACCTCCAGCACGCGACCGAACGACTCGTGACCGGTTACCAGGAAATCGTAGCCCTCAGGGGCCGCTCCGTACTCGGCGTCGTTGATCTCCTTGTCCGTGCCGTCCACGCCCACGCGCAGCACTTCGACGAGGACGCCACGTCCGTTGGGGATGTCGTTGACGCTCGGCTCTGGCAGGTCGGCCAGATGGATACTGTTGAGTCTGCCGGGAAAGACGGCTACCGCTTTCATCTGTAACCCCTCTCACTCGTCTATGGTCGCGAACAGGTTGTTGAGCGACTCGGCCAGCGTTGGGTGGGCGAAGACGCCCTCCCGGAGGACCGTGTAAGGCACCTTGCCCATCATCGCTATCTGCAGCATCGCCATGATCTCGCCGCCCTCGATGCCCAGCACCGCGCAGCCCAGGATCTGACCTGTGCCTACATCCACCACGGCCTTCATCATGCCACGGGGCTCGCCCATTTCCAGAGCGCGGGTCACGTGGCTCATCGGCATCCTGGCTACTCGGATGTTGTAGCCCTGCTCGCGAGCTTCTTGCTCACTCATTCCGACCCGGCCCAGCTGCGGGTCGATGAAGACGGTGTAGGGCACCAGGCGGTCGGCAATGGAGGCGTCCCCGCCCTCGAGCAGATTGGTGCGGATGATGCGGAAGTCGTCGTAGGAGATGTGGGTGAAGGCCGGGCCGCCCTTCACATCGCCCAAGGCATAGATGCCCGGCACGTTGGTCTCCAATCGCTCGTTGGCCTTCACGAAGTCGCGTTTGTCCGTTTCGATACCGGCCGCGTCCAGGTTAAGCAGGTCCGTGTTAGGAGGTCGACCGGCCGCCACCAAGAGGTGCGAGCTCTCCAGTACGCGCTCACCGTCCGGAGTGCTAACCGTTAGTTGGATCTTGCCGTCGCTCTGCTCGGCGCGCTGGGCCTGGGTCTCGAGCAGCACCTCGATGCCGTCCTCGCGCAGGACTTCGGCCACTGCCTCGGCCACATCGGTGTCTTCGCGGGTCAGCAACTGCTTGCCCCGCTGCACGACGGTGACTTCGCTGCCGAAGCGCCTGAACATCTGGGCGAACTCCAGCCCGACGTAGCTGCCGCCGAGCACGAGCAGGTGATCCGGCAGCTCGTCGAGCTCCATGATGGAGGTCGAGTTCAGGACAGGTACGTCGGCCAGACCTTC